>JASMTI010000117.1:0-9098 GCA_041694375.1 Bacteroidales bacterium
TTTACGCGGAACAGGGTTAAACCCGCGTAACAGGGAGACGATGAAAGTAGCCCGTACCCAAAAACTTATGATAAGCTTTACGCTAAGCAAAAACCTGACAGCAAAGCGCGGCCCTAAAAATATTTATGTGCGGATAATGCGCCCCGACCAATTGTTGTTAATCAACGAAGAGGAGGATACCTTTAGGTTTGAAGACCTGAAAATACCATATACTGCCATGCGTGAAGTAAATTATGAAGGCATGGAACTCCCGGTTAACATTTATTGGGACAATACCGGCAAAAAACCATTAATGCCGGGCACCTATACTGTTGATGTATTTGCCGACGGATACAATATTGGCACTACAACTTTTGTAATGAGGCAATAAGCTTATGGGCAATCATAAACCAACATATTCACTACAATTGAAGGGGATAAACTATGTTGGTGCATTATTGGCTTTTCTGGCACAAAAATCAGGCATCAATGTAAATATCAACCTTGAAAAACTGCCCTCTGCCCCACATTCACCTGAGCTTAGTTCAATTGCCCCTTCATCATACGCCCAATTGCCAGGGGCTAAACTCAAACGGCAGTCTGTTTTAAAGATAAGCACCCTTACGCCCCATCTTTTTTATCCCAGGAGAGTATTAATGGTATCGGAAAACAGCCAGCTAAAAAAGCTGCAAAATATATTTGACATACTAACTAAACGTGAGCGTGAGGCATGCTCGTTACCGGTTAATTTGTACAAAAATAAAACATATCATGCTTTGTCCCCAAAATTTAAGTCGGCCGTTTTGGTTTACGAATACCAGTTTGACCGTAACAGGGCTATAATTGAACTTCTCAAAAAAGCAAAAAGTGCAGGCGCCACTGTATCAAAAAAATATAATCACGACATAAAAATTTTAGAATTTACCCCTGAAAGCAAAACCCACACCACGCTATTCATTGGCAACCATAAGTGGGCCTACCCCAACGATATTCGATTTTCATCGTCCGGGTTGAGCATCTATCTTCAAAAATGGAACGAAGGAACCCGCATTGGCATCATTTTATATAATACAAAAAGCAACAAAGAAAAGATACGAAATATGGCATTTGATGTTCTTTCAAGGTTTGAAATTAAACTTACGGATGAACATAAAAGCCATTTAGAAAATTTCATTATGGATAGCGATAAAGCTAATGCCATAACTGAACCATCGCTTTTTGAGCTGCCCAAACAATTACGAAACTTATTAAAACAGGCTTCAAAAGAAACCAATAGTACCATCCGCTTGTCAAATGGCATTGAAAAAAATGGTATAAGCCCTTTCATTCATTCAACATTCAGATCATTCCAGCAACAATGCGATGAGAAATTTGACCTTGCCAAACAAACAGGAATCGATTATTCCGTTTTCTCAAACCTCTACTACAGGTATCCATGCCATATTGATGAAATGATTGAAGAAGCTTACAAGATGATGAACACAACACGCGACCCCAAATTAATAACAAAACAAATTGAGGAAAGTGTTCTTAATTCAGAGAAACGATTTCTTTTTGAATAAGCTTTTGTAAACTTTTTAAGTGTTCGATTAAACCATTTGAAATGAAACACATCTAAGGGTTGTAATAAAAATACAACATTATGAAACGAACATGAACTTTTTTAATCAAAAGTTCGCCAAAAGCAATGATTAAAAGAAGTTCATGTGAGAGCGGAACGGTTCCATACGTTCTCAAATTTAGAATTAAACTATGGAACTAATTATAAATTTTAAACGTATGAAACGAACAATCATTACAACCTTCACAGTTTTATTTTTCTCAGTTCTAACTTTTGCTCAACCACCCGGTGGACAAGGAATGCAGTTCGATCCGGAAGAAATGGTCAAGAGGCAAACCGAACAAATGGCCAAAGATCTCAACCTCCAGGAAGATCAGATACCAAAAGTTCAAAAACTGAACGAAAAATACGGTAAAAAAATGGGCGAAATGTTCCAAAACAACCAGGGAGGCGATCGCGAAAAGTTCAGGGAAAAAATGGACAGTTTACGCATAGCAAAAGATGGTGACCTGAAAGAAATTCTCACCGAAGAACAATTTACAAAGCATCAAGAAATCCAGGAAGAGCGCATGCAGCGTTTTCGCCAGATGAGAGAAAACCGTCCCGGCAACGGAACCCCACCTGAAAGAAGGGGAAAGCCAAGAGGAAACAGGCAATAAATAATCTAAGTTTGAGGTTAAGATAGAGATTGAGGTTAAGGTTGATTATGAAGCTTAGCCTCAGTCTCATTTTTTACCATGTAAGAGCACATAAGATATTCTTAAATTAACTTATAATTCTTATATGGTTATTAACAACAATCCTCAAAACTTATAATTGGTTAAAAAGCCGCAGATCTTTTTTTACCATATAAGTCATATAAGAGCATATAAGGTATTCTTAAATTAACTTTTAATTCTTATTTGGTTATTAACAACAATCCTCAAAACTTATAATTGGTTAAAAACCCGCAGGTCTTTTTTTACCATATGAGACATATAAGAGCATATGAGGTATTCTTAAATTAACTTATAATTCTTATATGGTTATTACACCAATCCTCAAAACTTATAATTGGTTAAAAAGCCGCAGGTCTTTTTTACCATATGAGACATATAAGAGCATATGAGTAATTCTTAAATTAACTTATAATTCTTATATGGTTATTTTAAAAGACACCATATAACTTAAAATTATTCTTTAAGAGTTGCATGTTAATAAACAATCGCAACTTTTGCCCCGGGGTAATAATGCCTTAAAACCTCATCCGATTGGTAGCCTTCGCGGCACATCACTGCTGCACCAATCTGGCACATCCCAACACCATGGCCCCAGCCGGCACCGTGCAAGATAAAATGCGAAGGTCTATCGCTATCATCTTCAAACAAGCGTTCAACAACAAAAGCCGAACTGTACAAATGGCTTTCAGATAGCCATTTTCGTATTTCAAGTTCCTTGCCCACTACCATGGTGCGTTTTGTGCCTATAATTTTAAGCCGGATTATACGCCCCGATTTTCCTCGCTCAAGGGGGACAAGATTCTGTATTTTTCCAAAATCGAAGCCCGACTTCCGCTTAATCAATTCACCTATTTCGGCTTGTGTGTATTTCACTTTCCAACGATAAAAATCGTGGGTCGAACGGTCGAAATCGACCAGCACCTGTTTCAGCACTTCGGCATCGTTGGTTTTACAAAACGAACCGGGGCTGGAAAGGATAAAATCTTCGGCATCGGTATCCGAGGGCAATTCATTACCGGGCAAGTCGCGCACAGCCGTTAGATAAGGCACGTGAACCGGTTGCCAAACCTTGCCAAAATCTTCACTAATTCCGCCACAACACTTCGAAAAACGGGCATCGCATATTTCATTATTGAATACCAGCACCCTACCCCGCGTTGCCTCAACAGCTTTTTTTGCATTTTCCGACACCACCTTGGTTATTCCCTGGTAGCGCTGACAATGGTCGTCGGCACATACATCGAAGGTCGTGTGGTCTTCGCGATCGTACCACCTGATAATTTCGTCCACTTCACCCCGTTCATTCGTTTTTCCATGAGAACCTGATTTCTGCGCTTGTTTGCTCTCATCCGGTTTAATGATTTGTGCCAACAGCCAGCTCCGCGAAACAATGGCATGTGTTTGAAGCAATCCGGGGTCGTTCATGGCGCTCATCTCGCTCGATATCACACTTTCGAGGTAGGTTTCGAGCAAAACCCTGTTCACTGCCCTTATTTTTCCATTTTCGGGCTGAAGGATCAGCTCACCTTCAAACTCCTGGTCTTCATGCTTTTCCCAGTGAAACCCGATTCCAATGGTCACTTTTTTCAACACGAAAGTTGAATGATTGCTTTCAGGCTTCAGGTTGATCGCTTTGCTGCCCGTTGAAAAACTGGTTGAGATTAAACCCGACTCGATGGTCGCTTCATATAAACCAGGTTTTACCGGCTTTTCGTTTAACAGGAAAGTTCCTTTTAACTCGAATTTTAATGATGTATATAACGCGATCCCCACGTTCACGGATGGTTCTGAATCTAAAATCATATCGATATTGAATAACTTACTTCTTCAAAGATACGAATTACATCCTGCTTTGAAATTTTATCGAAATCTTCTTTCCGGGGTGTTATAATTGTCCCACCCATTTCAACACTGGCCGGGCTTACCACAATTTTATCTTCGCCTGTTTTATAGAAAAAAGACGGACGCTGTGCTGCCCTTGGAAAAAGAAACAAACGCAAAATACCACAACGAAAGTTTGCCAATACATTAATCATCGGTTCTTGACCACCTTCATTTAAAAAACACTTTGGCAAAATATGGTTAAAATTTTCTTCTATCCATTTTATATTGTCCGATTCAAAAATTACACAATCCCTCAAAAAACTGTCAACCATAAATATGGCACCTTTCTTATCCTGCTTAAGGCATCTTGAATTATGCTTGAGCAAGAGTTCATATTCCCGGTCAACCGGCAATGCATTTTTAGGCACTGCCTGAAAATGAAAATGGTCGGGTGCTGAGGCCCCACATCCGGGACCATTATAAAATAAAGTGTAATTTTTTAACTCTTTTGATAATTTTAGAATATCAGATATCCGATTATGAATTAACTGTGGGGTATGATTGATATCGGAAATGGTAAGATGATGCTTAAATATTGGATATGGGTTTATTAAAAGCAGGTACTGCTCCAATATTAAAAACCCTTTTTGTTCGGCGGGCAAATTTTCTGCGCACAAAAAGCATGGCCTTTTTTTTATATGTTCTTCTTGTGTTTTGGCACATGTACTCTGCACACGCCCGGGGTTATGCTGTATATCAACACTAAAGTTTCCAAATGTCAATGTCCGCTTTAATATTTTTTTTAGTTTTTGGTAATTATCAGCAGCCAATGGCCATAAATTAAGTTGGAATGGATATAATTTTTCAATACAATCATTCAGGTTTTCACATTGAATGTCGTTAAGTATATGTTGTTGTATAGCTTTTTCAGATGCCATTAATATTTTACTCCTTGTAATTACCAACCGGCGGGGTTATTATCCAAATCATCTTGCCCGTTTCACCTTCAGACAATTTCGCAGAAAAAGGCAGTACCGTGTTGAAATAAAAACTGTCGCCAGCTTCAAGTTTGTAATGTTTGCCATCTAAATTAAACAAAAATTTACCACTTTCAACATAACAGAAAGCTTGTCCTTTATGATTTCCAAAAAAATCGTTGATATCTGATTCTTTTTTAAACCTCACCGAAAAAGTTTCCATTTGCTTATAGATATCGTGATGCGAGACAAGGTAAAGTTCGCTTCCCGATTTATTTTTCTCCACAAACTTTTCCTCCCCCGCTTTAACAAGTGGGTTTTGTGACAATTCATCGTTTTCGCCAATTAAATCACCAACTGTTGTATGCAGTTTATCAGCAATATTTTTTAGTGTTACGATCGATGGAAATGCTTTCGCCTTTTCGATTTGTGATAGTGCGCTGGCGCTGATGCCAGCGCGCCTGGCCAATTCGCCCATCGGAATTCTCTGTATATTCCGCTTTTGTTTTATTCTTTCTCCTAAACGCTTCATTATTGACCAACTTTAAATTTTTTTGAACTTTTTCGGTGTACTTCAAAAATGAGTATACCCATCAAACTAACCACAAATGATATAACAGCAGCTATTTCAAAATCCCCGGTAGCATCAAAAAGTGCACCACCGGTTACAGGACCAACAATACCTGCAAAACCATAGCCCAGAAATACAAATGGGTATATGCGGCTCAAATTCGACACCCCAAAAACACGGGCCGTTTCATGTGCAAAAAGCACGAAATTAGCCCCAAATCCAGCCCCGATAAACAGTACAAACAACAGGAACAACACAAGAGGCCATTCCAAAATGCCAATCATTAAAGTGCCAACACCTTGCATCAACAATGCAATGGCCAACAAAAGCACAACTTTCTTTTTATCGCTAAGCCAGCCCCAAAACAACCTACCCGAAAGGTTTGAAGCCGAAAACACAATAATAGCCATGGATAATTGAGACTCAGTAAAAATCCCCGCCCCAATAAGTTTAATGTTTCCGATGACCATTAAGCCGGCAAATGTGCCAAGGAACATAGAGACAAACAACCATACAGACTGTTTATATTTCAGAGGTTTAACCGTTGCTGAAATTTGGCTTGAATGACGGGGCAATAACAACGCCAAAATCAGTATCAAGGCACCGTATATGATTCCCACCAAGCGAAAAACAGCAAAAACACTTACGCTGTTATTTAGCATCCACCCGGCCCAAAATGTTAAGCCAATTGACCCCGCGGCAAACCCCGAAGCAGCCAGGCCGGTAATTAAACCTTTGTTTTCGGGAAACCACTTTACGGGCAAAGCAATGGATGTCATATAACCTAAACCGGTACCTATGCCGCTCAATAAACCAATACCCAAAAAAATCAATAAAAAATTTCCCTGTGAAAAGGATGCCAGAATATAGCCACCACCAAAGAACAATGCACTCATAAAATACATACCGCGGGCATTAAACAATTGCTGCAAACGGTTCGAAAACAACATCGATATCGTAAAGGTGGTTATTATGCTGCCAAATATCAATTGAGTTTGAGAAGCACTCAATCCATAATCGCTGGTCAATGATGGGACAAACATGCTCCAGGCATATACGCTCCCTATCAAAAACATCACCCCTACGGGCAAAACCAAACTTAATCGTTTCACAATAAGTCTACTTTTGGTAACTGTAAGCAGCTTTTTTTATGCGGTCCATCACTGCTTTTCCTATCCCCTTTTCTTTAACAGCTTCAATGTAAATGTCATTCACGTTGTCATCATCTTCCATTTGGTGCAAAACAGCAAAAAGGTTAACCGCAACCTCCTGTATGTTTCCATTTTTTGATAACGAACGTACAATTACATCTTTATACAAGCCACGTTCTTCTTCAGAAACAATAATAACGCCATCACCTTCATCATAATTCAACTCCGAGGGTTTATTTACAATATATAAAGGTTTACGGGGAGCATAATGACTTTTCAGCATGCCCGGTGAAGGCAGGTCGCGATCATCGTTATCTGCTTCGCTGTCGAGCACATCAACATGGGCACCCAATTCTTCGGCGGTTACTGCACCGGGCCTGAGAATCCGCACCCCCTGTTCAGTTATCATCACAACTGTCGATTCAACACCAAATTCGGTTGAACCACCATCAAGCAAATAGTCGATACCATCTAATTGTTTTTCAACATGGGAAGCCTGTGTCGGACTTAACTTTCCAAAACGGTTGGCACTGGGTGCAACAATTGGCCGGCCTGACAATTCGATAAGTTTAACAGCCAGTGGATGTGAGGGCATACGTACAGCAACTGTCGGGAGCCCCGATGTAACAATATCAGGAACACTTACGCTACGCTTGTGAACAATAGTCAAAGGCCCCGGCCAGAAAGCTTCAGCCAGCCGGTACACTTTTTCGTCTACCGGCTGGAGAAACAATTCTTCAATTTGACGGACTGATGCGATATGCACAATTAGTGGATCAAACTCGGGGCGCCGTTTTTCTTCGAAAACCCGTGCCACTGCCCGGGCATTAAAAGCATCGGCACCAAGGCCGTAAACCGTTTCGGTTGGAAAAGCAACCAAACCACCTTCTTTAATACACTTTGCAGCATATTCAACATCATTTCCCTTCTTCATATCATTATCTTTATTTCTTTACGGGTATTAAACTGGCATATTCTTCAACGGTTGCATCGTTCATACAAGCTTCGATAATTTTCTTACCCAGGTCAGAAAGTCCCGGCTTGTTAAATTTCTGAACCTCTTTTTTGAAGAATTCAGCCAATATCTCGTGCCCTTTATCGTATCCTTGTTCGGCTACTTCAGGTTGCTTGTAAACTTTCAAGAACCTTGAAGGGATTTTTGCCCCTTCAATCGTCAGGTAATTTAATTCGTAGCCCAGAAGCGATGAACGTGCCGGCTGATATTGCTCAGGGCGTAAATTTGCATTTCCGCGTCTTGCCAGATATTCACGCATCATCAATTGCGGCTTAAACCCAACTTTCCAAACACCTATATTCTGATTTGGCGTAAGTGTATATTTCACTTTTGGTGTTGCTATAATCTGTTCAAGCAACATGTTGGCATGTTTTACCATTTCGCCAGTGGCAAATGGCCAGTACGAACCAACACCTTCCGACTCCATCCCCCCTGTACTTACAATACTTGGGTTAGCATGCCCACGCGGTGAAACCAGTCGCCATAACCAGGCCAATGCCGGCGGAAGCAGGTGGAACATACCAATAATCCCATAAGATGGTGATTCAGCAGAGCAAGGCGGGGTACGTACCCCAAAGCTCCGTACATCAACCGAAACCGGTTTTTCAACAACGCCCGGGTTAATGTCGCGTGGCACAATTACACGTGGGTTCGGGCATTTCTTTCCGGGTGCATCTTCAATATGGTCCCAGACCAGCGCTGTTGAACCCGGTGTTGATTCAATATTCAAAAACAACAATGGCTTTGATGGATTAACTGTAAGCTTCTCCAAATATGGGTCATCGCCATATTCATTTATTGAATCTACACGGATAAACCATGCATTTTCAGCATCAATCACCCTTAACTTATTATTTTTCTTTTGAATAGATGGATGACACAATGCCATATCATCGGTTACGGGGTTAAAGGTACAAAACAATGGGAGATTAATTAAACGTCGCTCCCCGGTATTTGTATTTTCACCTATTAACACCTGCCCGTTATTCTCGCGCACAATGTGCTGTAACATCTCGCTTTTACCACCACCACTGGCACCTTCGTGCATAAACACGGTGTGGTTGTCATAAGGGCTTACTACCTGAACGGTACTACAATGGGCTGTCACCCAGTTTTCGCGCTCACCTTTGGTAAGTAGCACCCCATATAGTCCTTTTTTTGCACTTGGCCCGGGATATAAGTTATATGAAAACAACTCATGTACGGTATCTAAACGATTGTGAACCACAACCTGCTTGCCATCAAACTCAGTATGCCTGAATGGCGGGGCTACATAAATAACCGACTCAACACTAAAGTTC
>JASMTI010000118.1:0-9679 GCA_041694375.1 Bacteroidales bacterium
GGATGGCAACAACAAAGTACAACATTTTAACACCTAAACTGGCCCCTTTTTTTAAAATTACGAAAGCTAAAATTGCCATTGCAGGTATGCTTATGGCTTGCCGTGGAAGTTCAAAACCATATTTGCCGGCAACCCAGTTAAACAAAAACTCAAACGACTCGGTAAAGGCTATGACATAAAAAGCAACACTGATGGCTTGTGACAAAAATAAGGTTATTCCAATTGTAGAGCCAATGTTTAAGCCAAACGAACGCGAAATAATAAAATATTCGCCACCGCCCTGCACGCGTTTATTGGTTGCCAGCTCCGAAATTGCCAGTGCCGTTGGGATGGTAACCATATGCCCCAGCATAATGATTAAAATAACACCCCAAAAGCCAAGCGTGCCTACGGCAAACCCAAAACGCAAGAACAATATGGCCCCCAGTATGGTGGATATGGCTGTGAAAAACACGGGTGCTGTGCCAAATTTTTTGGTATCGGTCATAAATTACTTGGTGTTTTTATATTTTACTTCATAAACATCGGTCCGGCGGTCTTTGAGGTTACGCACACCCCCGTATGCATTTAGCTCGCGCAAAAGGTCAATATCAACATCGGCCACTAAAATCATTTCGGTGTTTGGTGTTGATTCGGCTTTGATACCATTGGCCGGGAAAGCAAAGTCGCAAGGGGTAAACACAGCCGATTGCGCATACTGGATGCTCATATTTTCAACCCTTGGCAAGTTGCCTACACAGCCGGCAATGGCCACGTAACATTCGTTTTCAATGGCACGCGAACGGGCACAGTAACGCACCCTTGAATACCCGTTTTGTGTGTCGGTAAGGAATGGCACGAAGAGCAGGTTCATTCCGCTATCGGCCATGATGCGCGATAGTTCGGGGAACTCTACATCGTAACATATAAGCACACCCACGGGACCACAATCGGTATCGATGATGTTCACAAAGTCACCGCCCTGCAAGCCCCAAACTTTCTTTTCATCGGGCGTTACATGCACTTTTGTGTACGTGTCGTAAGTACCATTCCGGTGACAAAGATGCCCAACATTGAAAAGGTGGTTGTCTTCTGAAATATAGGGCATGCTCCCGGTAATGATATTGACATTGTAACTAACGGCCAACTGAACAAAGCGGTCGCGGATGATATCGGTGTACTGTGCCAGCTTCCGTATGGCTTCGGCCTCGTTCAGGTCGTTGTACTTGGCCATCAGAGGTGCGTTGAAAAACTCGGGGAACAAGGCGAAATCACTGTTGTATGCAGCAACTGCATCCACAAAAAACTCAGCCTGCTCAAACAACTCATCAATGTTTTTATATGGGCGCATTTGCCATTGGATGAGCCCAAGGCGTACAATCGATTTGTTGGTTGATATTATTGAAGGCTTTTTTTCGTAGTAAATATTGTTCCACTGCAACAAAACGGCATAATCTTTCGATTCGGTATCGCCATCCTGGTAATTTTTAATCACTTTTTTTACATGAAAATCGTTTGAAAGCTGAAAATTGAGGGTTGGGTCATCAATTTCGCGTTCCCTTACTTTTTGTATATATTCTTTCGGAGATAGTTCATCGGCATATTTATGGTAATTGGGTATGCGCCCGCCAAATATGATGGCTTTCAGGTTAAGGTTTTCACACAGTTCTTTGCGGGCATCGTAAAGCCTTCGTCCAAGTCGCAGCCCCCGGTAATCGGGTTCAATAAAAATCTCGATACCATAAAGCACATCGCCATTCTGCGAATGGGTTTTGAATGTCTCGTTGGCTGTAATTTCATTATAGCTGTGCGTATCGTCGAACAAGCTGTATTTTACAATGATTGACAATGCAGCACCAACAATTTTATCATCAACAAAAATAGCCATTTGCCCCTCGGGGAAAATGCGCAACAATTTCTCAATGCTTTTCCGCTCCCAATATGAATCGGGCCACTTTTCGTAGGCAATTTTCATTGATTCGATAAGCCCGTCGTAATCCTTTATAGTGAGGTGCCGTAGTTCAATTTTTCCTATTTCGTCCATAACATTATTTTTGAAGACACAGTGTATTATCCAAGTGCAATTATACGATAAAAACAATCAAAAGGGTCAGGTGTTTTCATTTTTATATTCGGTAGGACTAATGTTATACATTTTTTTGAAACATTTACGAAAATACTTAGGGTCGTTAAAACCCGATGCATAAGCCGCTTCCGAAATTTTATGCCCCCCCTCGGTAATTAGCCGGGCTGCATGTTTCAAGCGTACCTGACGAATTAAATCAACCGGGGAAACCCCCAAAAGCCCTTTAACTTTATTGTATAAAACGGTACGGCTGAATGCTGATTTATCGATCAATTGCTCAACATTAAAGTTAGAATTTGCAAAGTTTTCTTCTATAATCTTAAAAATTTGCTTCAAGAATTCGTCGTCCTTCGAGGTAATTCTCGCATCGTAATGAACACCTATTTCGTTGTCGCGGTATTTACGGATAACCAACTCACGCTGTTTGATGAAGTTTTGAGCAACAGCACGTAAGTATTGGGCGTTAAACGGTTTCAAAATGTAGGCTTCGGCACCCGATTCCACGCCTTCGATCTGGTCGGCCACGTTCGATTTTGCGGTAAGCATAATAACCGGTATATGCGAGTGCTTAAAATCGTCCTTCACCTTTTTTGTAAATCCAATACCATCTAACTTTGGCATCATTACATCGGTTATGATCAAATCAGGATGAATATCTTTCAATTTTTCAAGCCCGTCGTAACCGTCAATTGCGGTTTCAACCCGGAACCGGTCTTTCAGGCAATCGCTTATATACATTAAAACCTCGGTATTGTCTTCAACCACCAAAGCAACAGGCATGTTCCCCGAGGTGACAACCGGCGTTTCCGGTTCATTTGGCTCAGAAACCGGTTCAGGGTTTAGGTGGTGAGAAGCCCCCCCTGAATTATCACACAACAGGGATTCATCAAAATGACTTTTCCCAAGGGGCAGTCGCACCGTAAAGGTTGACCCCTTGCCCACAGTACTTTCAACCAAAATATTTCCTTTATGCAATTGCATAATTTCATATGCCAGTGACAGCCCGATACCGGTACCGGCAAGGTTATTATCGCTTTCTGACAGTGGTGTGAAACGCTGAAAAAGATAACCCATCTTATTTTTGGGAATACCATTGCCTTCATCTACAACATTAATATCAACATAGTTTTCGTTTTCAGCATTCACGCCAACTCTTATGCTTTTCCCCCTGCCAGTATATTTAAAGGCGTTTGAAAGAATGTTGAAAATAACCGAATCAAACTTATTGGGATCGGCATATATTTCTATTTCTTCATCAGGAATTTCAACATCAAAATTAATGCTCTTATGGCGTGCAACCGGCACGAATTGTTCACATATTTCACCCAAAAAAGTGTTTAGTGACAATGTTGTCACCTTCAATTCCATTTTTTTGTTTTGTATTTTACGGAAATCGAGCAACTGGTTTATCAGCTTAAGCATCCGCTTGCCATTACGTTCCATAATATCAATGCGCGATTTCACCTCGGGGGGCAATTTTGTGTTTCCCTTAATATCGGCAATAGGACCTAATATAAGCGTAAGGGGAGTACGTATTTCGTGTGAGATGTTGGTGAAAAATTGCAGCTTAATATCATTTACGCGCCGTTCTACCCTCAAGTCGTTTTGCATACGGTAGTATTTCATGAAAATCCGCCGTCCAATTTCAACCAGAAACAGCGAAACAATAAAGTAAATAATAAGTGCCCATGTGCTTTTCCACCAAGGCGGGTCAATAACAATTGATATCTTCCTTGGTATTTCGTTCCAGGTTCCGTCCCAGTTGGCAGCCCGTACCATAAATGTGTATTCTCCTGGCGAAAGGTTTGTATAAGTTGCTTTCCGCTGATTGCCCACAAAATTCCATTCATCTTCAAACCCCTCAAGCATAAATGCATACGAGTTCTGGTTGGGGGCTAAATAGCTTAACGCCGCGTACTCGAAACTAAAACTCGATTGATCATGTTTTAGGTTAACATGGTCGAGCGTGCTGATGCTTTGCTGTATTGGCGACTGTGGTGAATATATATCTACATCACGGTTATTGAGCTGAAAGTTAGTAATGGCAATACGGGGCGCATAATAAGTTTTCTCGATGAACTCGGGGCTGATAACCAGCGCTCCTTTAATATTCCCAAACACCAATTTGCCCGATGATAATTTACAGCAGGTATTTTCACTATAATTATTGGAATATGTGCCACTGTTGCTGTCGTAGTTTTCAAAAATCATACGGGCCGGCAAGTAACTTGATATCCCGTTTTCGGTTGCCATCCATATTTTACCTGAATTGTCTTCCAGTATTGAAAACACCGCATCATTGGGCAAACCGTCCTGTTTACTGAAAACTTTAAATTCAGGGTCCAGGGCATTTTTGTTTTCAAGCATACTGGCCCCGCCACCAAAAGTACCAAACCACAATTGTTTTTTTGAATCTTCGAATATATGGATAATATCATTGTAACTGATACTACCGGCTTTTTCCGGGTCGTACAAAAAAGATTGAAAATAACCTGCAGGGTTTTCCAGGTTTTCCTGCATTACACGATTGAGCCCAAAAGCAGTGGCAATCCAAAGGTTATCGTCCGAATCCTGAAGCAGGTAGCGCACCTCGTTGCTCGATATAGAGCTGTTGGCAGTAGTGTAGTGCCTGCACGAAAGTGATGTATCGTTACGCTGCACCACGCGATTTAAGCCCCCGCCATAGGTTCCAACCCATATTTCCCCGTTTTCATCTTGAATGATAGAATATACATTATTGTTTGACAACGAAGCCCCATAATCCGGATTGTGCTGATATTGCAGAAAAGAAATATCGTCGTAAGCCGTGTTGTAATCTTCCAGTGGTTTTTCGCTTACCAGTACCCCACCTCCTTTTGACCCGAGCCAAATATGCCCCTGACTGTATTCCATTATGGTGTAAATATTATAGCCCCGAACATTTTTATGCATAAGATGCATGTCCTTCAGGCTTTTCAGACGTTTAAAACTACTGGAATAGATGTATAAATCACCACTTTTGGTTGCCAGCCAAATGTTTGAACGGCTGTCCTGATATATGGCACGCACAACATTATCGGCCAGGTTTTCGATTGGCTTTTTGGGCTGAATGTGCCTAAACGAAGGGTTTGCCGTAATAACTTTATTGGCACCTCCGTTAAACTGACCGGTCCCGAGCCATAACAACCCCGACTTATCCTCGGCTATACAGTGTACAAAATCCGAACTCAAAGTAGTGTTATCCTGTGGGTTATTGCGGTAAAACGAAAAAACATCGTCATTTCGGTTATACATTGCCAACCCTCCACCGTGCGTGCCAATCCAAAGGTTTTTTTCCTGGTCTTCATAAAAATATGGACGTTCATCGTCAATAATACTCTGATGCTCCTTCTCAATTAGGTCGTAATGAACACTTATGCCCGATTGCAATTCAATCCGGGTAGTCCCATATTTTTCTGTTTTTAACCAAATATTGTTATACGAGTCGGCAAAAAAACGCTGCACATGCTCACCATGGCCAACATAATGCTTTGTTTGATTATTTTGCAAATCTACAATGTACAAGCCGTTATTTTGGGTACCGGCCAACAGCCAATGGCTATCAACAACATCTATAAAGACAGGCTTAACTGAAGCAGGCCCTGACAATTCAACCGAAGAACTTATTTTCTTTTGCTCTGTGTTAAAAACATCAATGTGATTACCGCCTGTATGAATATATAGCTTATCATTTATTTTTGCACCACATACCAAATGGTTGTCATTCAAATACCCGGTAACATTATATTTCTCATCAACAGTGAATAGCCCTTTGTCGGTACCAACCCACATTAGTTTGTCAACACGATGAATAAAGTTTATGGTGTTGGTCGGTAAAGAGCTGTTCCCTGAATTTATTTTTTTTACATCGTAATATGAATTATTGTCCTGTGCGTATTGCAGGCAATATAAACCCGAGCCATTGGACCCCAGCCATATATTTCCGTTGTTGTCTTCAGTGTAACAACTTATGGTTCTTTTGAATTCGTTGATCGACTCGGTGTATTCCGGGAAGCTTTGAAACTCTTCACGTTCGCGAATATAATAATGATAGTACCCATCATATGTTTCCACCCATAAAATATCATTTGCATCTTCCCATATCCTGCTAATTCGGTTATGTGTAAGCCCGTTTTGATTGACTGCACCCGATTTAAATACTTTAAAACTGTACCCATCGAACCGATTAAGCCCATCCATGGTGCCAAACCACATAAAACCGTTATGGTCGCAGTACATGCTTAATACATTGTTTTGCGACAATCCATCGCGGGTATCAAGCTTTTCAAAACGCTCAATAGTTATGGCCCCGGAAAAATGCCACATAATCAACATAATGGACATCAATATAAGTGCTATGTGTGATTTCTTTTGCATTCTGGATGCTCTAAATAATCGTTTACCAATCATTAAAAATACAAAAATGTATCCGAAAAAAAGTGAAACGGGGCAACAACATCCTAAAAAGGGGGCACAAAAAAAATGTTCGACGATATATACCCCATTTTATAATGATTTGTGGTGGATTCAGACACAGTTTCTGCCTTAAAATTGTATAAGCCAAAACGATAATCAACTGTAAAATGAAACAGCATTTCGTATTTTATATGCTTTTTTTTGTATTGATGAGCGGGTGCAAATCAAAACCAACTGATTCTGATATTGATTTTTACCCGGTGGCACTTGAAATCGCAAGGGCTGTTGTTGAACGAAATGACAGTTTGATCATTTACAACAACCCGAATACAGTGAAGTGGAAGTACGACTTTGCAATGCTGGGGCAGGCAATGTGTACACTTGATTCTGGAAAAAGGTATTACAGTTACTACAAGGATTTTATCGATTATTTTGTTGACAATACCGGGGCCATAAAAAAATATGACCGCGCCAAATATAACCTCGACTATTTTAACCCGGCCAAAGGACTCTTGAAATTTTACAAGAAAACCGGCGATGACAAATACCGCATTGCTGCCCAAAACATTCTATCACAATTGAGAAACCAGCCCCGGACCAGCGATGGCGGTTATTGCCATAAACAAATATACAACGGGCAAATATGGCTCAACAGTACTTATATGTACACCCCTTTTTTGGTTGATTATGCCTACACATTTAATAAACCACACTGGATTGACACCGTATTGTTCCAGCTCCAATACACCTACGATGTAACCGTTGACCCGTCCGATGGCTTAATGTACCATGCATGGGATGAAACACGTTCACAATCGTGGTCCGACCCCGTTACCGGTTTATCACCCCACAAATGGGGGCGCGGCATGGGCTGGTATATGATGGCACTGGTTGATGTGCTTGAACTTATGCCTGAAGATGAAAACAAACATAAAAACCTTGAAACAATATTTAAAAACACCGCCAAAGCCCTTCTAAATGTACGGGATAACAAAACGAAACTATGGTATCAGGTTTTAGACATGGGCAACGAGGAATACAATTACCCCGAAACATCCTGTTCGGCCATGTTTATTTATGCTTTTGCCAAAGGGGTAAATATTGGTGTTTTGCCTCAAAAGTACCGCGACATTGCTGTTGAATCGTTACAATCGCTCATAAACCACAGCGTAATCACAGGTACCGACAACCGTTTGTCACTAACCAACATTAGCGGACCGGCAGGGTTGGGGGTGAAACCTTACCGCAACGGCTCTTTTGAATATTACATTAACCAAAAACAAATTGATAACGATGCTAAAGGGGTAGCACCCTTTTTAATGGCTATTACAGAACTTAACAATAACAGTATTAATTAACCTAACACGATTTATGATGAAAAAATTTTACGTATTATTAATCGCATTAATTTTTGGGCTTACAACACAAGCCCAAGACTGGCTAATGTATACAGCCGATGTACTGCCTTCGGAAACCGAAGGCGAAACTTTTGACCTCTCTTCAGTGAGCAGCGATTCTCCGGGCGAGAATTTTTCGCAAAGTATTGTTGCCGACCCCGATATCGACGGCAATAATTTGTTGGAATATCTACAGCCCGATGAGGATGCCAAGACTATGTACCGTACCTACATGCCCGACGAATGGGCCGATTCATCGTTCACAATTGTTGCACGTATTAAAGGAATTGAAGATGGTGGCTACGACCGGAACATGGACATTCAGTGGCGAAACGGAAACGCAGGAACACGCGACGAACTGCGTATTTCTCCATCAGACAGCACCATTGAACTTTCAAAATCGGAAGTTGAAACCAAGGTTGACATGAACCTTTACGAATGGCACACTTACCGCATTGTGGTTACTGGTGATGTGGCAGCCGTTTATATCGACGAGTCAGATTCGCCAGTTATTGAAGCAACAACAACAGATGGCACAGACGATAATTACATAAAATTTGGTGATGAAAGTGGCGACCTCATTGGTGGATACCTCGATTGGTTTGCTATGTGGCTGGGCGACGAAAATCCTGAACTGCCTGAAGGACTTACTGGAATCAAATATCCATCGTGGTTGGCTTATCTTGGCAATGTATTGCCTGCCGAAACCGAAGGCGAAGAGTTTGACCTTTCATCGGTAAGCAGCGATTCCCCGGGTGAGAACTTCTCGCAAAGCATTGTTGCCGACCCCGATATCGACGGCAATAATTTGTTGGAATATCTACAGCCCGATGAGGATGCCAAGACCATGTACCGCACATACATGCCCGATGAATGGGCTGATTCTTCTTTCACCATCGTGGCCCGCATCAAGGGCATTGAAGATGGCGGATATGACCGGAACATGGACATTCAGTGGCGAAACGGAAACGCAGGGACACGCGACGAACTGCGAATCTCCCCATCCGACAGTACCATTGAACTTTCAAAATCGGAGGTTGAAACCAAGGTTGACTTGAACCTTTACGAATGGCACACCTATCGCATTGTGGTTACTGGTGATGTGGCTGCCGTTTATATCGACGAGTCAGATTCGCCCGTTATTGAAGCAACAACAACAGATGGCACAGACGATAATTACATAAAATTTGGTGATGAAAGTGACGACCTCATTGGTGGATATCTCGACTGGATGGTTGTTTGGCTGGGCGATGAAAATCCTGCACTTCCCGACTACCTTACCGGACGCCCGCTTGGTACATTCTGGCTGGGTTATATGGCAAATGTGCTTCCGTCTGAAACCGGTGGCGATGATTTCGACCTTACTTCGGTAAGCAGCGACTCACCAGGTCCAAACTTCTCACAAACCATTGTTGATGATCCCGACAAAGAAGGCAACAAACTGCTGGAATACCTGCAGCCCGACGACAATGCTAAAACCATGTACCGTTATTACATGCCCGACGAATGGACCGAAACTAAATTTACGATTGTAGCCCGCATTAAAGGGGTTGAAGAAGGAGATTACGACCGTGCCATGGATATTCAGTGGAGAAATGGCAACTCGGGCACACGCGACGAACTGCGAATTTCCCCAGCCGACAGCACCATTGAACTTTCAAAATCGGAGGTTGAAACCAAGGTTGACATGAACCTTTACGAATGGCACACTTACCGCATTGTGGTTACTGGTGATGTGGCAGCCGTTTATATCGACGAGTCAGATTCGCCAGTTATTGAAGCA
>JASMTI010000119.1:0-26436 GCA_041694375.1 Bacteroidales bacterium
GTTTTTCCACCCGGATCATGCTCAACTTAAACCAAACGGATTCATTGGACATGGACTGGGGGTTATAGGCTCGCTTTGTCTGCTTTTCGGGATTTTCGGATACATGGCGAGAAAGCGATTCCGTTTTCTAATGAATATTGGATTGTTAAAACACTGGCTTGAGTTCCATATTTTTCTGTGCATCCTGGGCCCCGTTCTTATCACCTTTCACACTACCTTAAAATTTGGCGGACTGGTATCTATTAGTTACTGGAGCATGGTGCTGGTTTTGCTCAGCGGTATTGCGGGCCGGTACATTTATCTTCAAATACCCAGGAACTTGCAGGGTGCTGAGCTGAGTCTCGGTGAACTCAATAAAAATAAATCAGCGATAAACGCGGAACTGAGGGGGAAATTCAACCTCGACGATAAGGTTTTATCGGCCATTCAACTATCTGTGAAAAGCAGACCGGGAAGATCGGGTAATTTATTCACGCGCACAATCCGGAAGTTAAGATACGATAAGACTACGACACGGAAACTGCAAAAAATACTATTAACTCAAAAATTGACGAAAGAAGACTCTAAAAAGATTATACACCTTGTTAATAAAGAAATAGATCTGCACCGGAAGATGGACAGGCTGGAGACCATGCAAAACCTGTTTAAATACTGGCATGTCATACATCTTCCATTGGCGTTAGTTATGCTGGTCATCATGTTTATTCACGTTGGTATTGCTATAACTTTTGGATATACATGGATTTTATAGATATGGAGGCACATGTCCTGATAGAGAAAATTGCCATTTATGGCTTAGCCGGAATCCTGTTTTTTGGAATCCTGTGGTTTTACATATGGAAACAAAAGAGAGAGTCTGCCTTGACAGAAAAGAAAATTAAGAAAGCTGTTGAAGAAGGATTGCACGAACCTATATCTCTCCACCCCGTAGTTGACCCTAACTCCTGCATTAAAAGCGGTGCCTGCATAAAAGCATGCCCCGAAGAAGACATCATTGGGATTTTTAACGGTAAAGCAAGGGTGATAAATGCAGCACGTTGCATTGGGCATGGTGCTTGTTTTAACGCTTGTCCAACCCAGGCAATTACACTTTGCATGGGAACGGAGAAAAGGGGTGTGGATCTTCCCAATGTAAACGAATTATTCGAATCGAACGTGCCCGGGCTTTATATTGCCGGTGAACTGGGCGGCATGGGGTTGATCAGAAATGCAGTTGAACAGGGAAGGGAAGCTGTGGATAACATAGCCCGCTCTATTGATCATAAAATTAACGCTGAGTATGATTTGATTATTATTGGTGCCGGTCCGGCAGGGATTTCTGCATCGTTGAATGCCCGTAAGCATAATTTGAAAACGCTAACCCTGGAACAGGATACACTGGGCGGTACAGTTTATACATTTCCACGGTCAAAAGTAGTGATGACCAACCCGATGAACCTGCCACTTTATGGCAAGGTCAAATTCAGGCAAACCAACAAAGATAACCTCTTGAAGATTTGGCACGAAGCACTTGGTAAGAATGAAGTTGACATTAAAGAAAAAATAAAAGTAGAATCTGTCGAAAATGTGGCAGGGCATTTTAATGTCATTACAAAAACAGGGGAAACATTCAATTCAAGAAAGGTTTTATTATCAATAGGACGAAGGGGAACACCCCGTAAACTGAATGTTCCGGGCGAAGAAAGCCAAAAGGTGGCATATCGTTTATTGGAACCGGAAGATATTTCGGGAAAAAATATCATGGTAGTGGGCGGGGGCGATTCAGCAGTTGAATCGGCTTTGCTTTTATCAGACAACAACCATGTGAGCCTTTCATACCGCAAGGATTCGTTCAGCAGGATAAAACCGGACAACAACAGGAAAATTAAGGAAGCTATGAATGCCGGTACAGTTGATGTGCTGTTTAATACGAAAGTTAAAAAAATTGGAGAAAAAACGATTGAATTAGTTGTTGAAGGAATTGACGAACCTGCCATACTTGAAAATGACCTGGTTTATATTTTTATTGGTGGCGAACTGCCAACCGATTTTCTGAAAAAAGCCGGGATTGATATTAAAACAATGAGAGGGGAAGCACTATTGTCACATAAAAATTAAAGATGTTACTACGACTGTCACATATTTTGATGCTTTGTTTGGGTGTTATTAGCTTAAAGGCCCAAATATCGCCCGGGAAGTTAACATCGGCCCATGCCGAACTCGAAGGCATAGCACATTGCACTGAATGCCATGTACTGCGCGACAAGGTAAGTGATGCAAAATGCCTCGACTGCCATACCGAAATAAAAAAACTGATTGAATCAAATTCAGGATTTCATGCCAGCGAAACGGTTCGGGATAAGGATTGTGCGAAATGCCATAACGAGCATCATGGGCGCGAATTTGACATAATCCGTTTCGACCCGGATACATTTAACCACGCTTTATCAGGGTATATACTCGAAGGTAAACACGCCCAAATTAATTGCCGTGATTGTCATAATCCACAATATATAGTTCAGGATGGGATCGAAAATAAAAAAGATACATGGCTGGGGTTAAGTAATGAATGCCTTTCGTGCCATGAAGATTACCATCAGGAAACTTTAAGCAATGAATGTACACAATGTCATGGTTTAGATGCTTTCCGTCCGGCAGAAAAATTTAATCATGCTAATTCGAACTTTCCTTTGAAAGGTGAACATTTGAACGTTAATTGCAAAGAATGTCACCAAATTACAACAAAAAATGACAGGGAATTTCAAGTTTTTTCCGGCATTGAACATGCTAACTGCAATAGTTGCCATGACGATGTACATGAGAACAAATTAGGGCAGGATTGTAAAAGGTGCCACACTGAAACTTCGTTTCATCAAATTAAGGATATCACGAGTTTTGATCATTCCCAAACAAATTATCCGCTTAAAGGCAAACATCAATTTGTAGATTGCGAAAGTTGTCATGGCGCTTCATACACTAAACCCTTAAAATATCAATCCTGTACAAATTGTCACAATGATTATCACAATGGACAGTTTACAACGGACAACCGGATTACTGATTGTGCCGAATGCCATACCGTCAACGGGTTTAGTCCTTCTACTTTTACGATAGAAGACCACGATGGATCAGAATTCCAATTAACCGGAGCCCACCTTGCTACGCCTTGTTTTGCCTGTCATAAAAAACAAAACTCATGGGAATTTGCACCCCTTAACTCAAGCTGCGTTTCATGCCACGAAGATATTCATAAATCGCACATATCCGAAGAATATTACCCGGGGCAGGACTGTCAGGTTTGCCATACAACAGAAAACTGGGTTACAGTAAAATTTAACCATGAAGAAACCGGGTATGAATTATTAGGAAAACACGGGGAGGTATCCTGCAGGGCGTGTCATTTTACAGAAGAGAAAAATGGTAATGAAATACAGCAGTTTTCATCTTTGAACGAAAATTGTGTAAATTGCCATGATGACAACCACCGGGGACAATTCGAATACATGGAAGGAAATTATTGTACGGAATGCCATCATTTGGAAAACTGGCGTCCCGACAAATTTGACCATGACAAAACTGATTTTTCCCTCGAAGGCAAACATGAAAATACAAAATGCGGGGAATGCCACGAAGAAGTTAGCGATGAAAAAGGAATTTATATCAAGTATCAAATAAAACATTTCAAATGCAGCGACTGTCATTCATAGTTATATACCTGCTTATTTTTCAGGTAGTGCCGGGGCAATCTCCGCATGGGGATAATTTCACCCTTGATTGTAATGATTGCCATACATCAAAAAGTTGGGGCGAATTAAGAGAAAATCTTAATTTTGATCACGGGTCAACCCGATTTGAGCTAACAGGACAGCACAACCAAATCGGTTGCAAAAGCTGTCATGACACACTAATTTTTTCCGCGGCACCGGTCAATTGCAACGAATGCCATCTCGATATGCACAGTAATACACTCGGGCAGGATTGCGAGCGTTGCCATACTTCTGAATCATGGATTGTTACTAACATTAACGAAATACATGATATGAGCCGTTTCCCGCTTTCAGGTGCGCACCAAACGGCAAGCTGTATGGAATGTCACGAAACCTTTGACCAGTTTCGTTTCGAGGTAAATGGCATTGAATGTATCGATTGCCACCGTCAGGATTATTTAAGCACCCAGTCGCCCAATCATCAGGAAAACGGATATTCTCTTAATTGTGAAGAATGCCATGGAATGAGTTTTATAGGATGGACAGGCAGCGATTTTAATCATCACTTTTTTCCCTTAACCGGTGGACATGCAATAAGTTGTACAGCGTGTCATACTTCCGGTTCTTTTGAAAAACTTTCTACAGAATGCTTTTCCTGTCATCAACAAGATTTTGAAGGGGCTGATAACCCAAATCATATTTCACTGGGGTTTAGTCAGGATTGCAACCTTTGCCACACCAATCAACCTGGTTGGGAACCGGCTAAGTACGCCGATCACGATGCTATTTCTTTCCCAATTTATTCGGGTGAACACCGAGGAGAATGGAACAGTTGCTCCGAATGTCATACGCAACCCAATGATTACTCTTTCTTCACCTGCCTGGAATGCCACGAACATAATCAAAATGACATGGATGATGAACACCGTGGAGTAGTTGGGTATAGTTACAACAGTACATCTTGCTATGCCTGTCATCCAACAGGAAGCGAAGGGAGCAGTTTCAATCATAATGAGACTGCATTCCCCCTTACCGGGGAACACACAACTGTTGATTGCGCAAGCTGCCATACAGATGGGTATGCCGGGACCCCGACCGAATGTAACGCCTGCCATAACGACGATTTTATGTCGGCGCAGGAACCTAATCACGTCAATGCAGGCATTCATCTGCAGTGTCAGGATTGTCATACCTCCAGCGGATGGTCGCCTTCGCAATTCAACCACGCGACAACCGGTTTTGAACTTAGTGGCGGTCATGCTCAAATAAACCAGTGTTCCGAGTGCCATAAAGGCTCAGTAGAGAACACAAGTAGCGAATGCATATCCTGCCACCAGGAAGACTATAACTCAGCTGAAGGGCATGTGGCCAACGGCTACACCACCAATTGTTTGCAATGCCACACAACCGGCAGTTGGGAAAATGCTGATTTCGACCATAACACGACCGCATTCCCCCTCACAGGTGGACATACAACTGTTGATTGTGCAAGCTGCCATACAGATGGATATGCCGGGACCCCGACCGAATGCAACGCCTGCCATAACGATGATTATAATAATGCGGCAGACCCGAACCATCAGGCTGCTGGTTTTCCTGTTGAATGCGAATCATGCCATTCTCAAAGTAGTTGGGAGCCTGCAACTTTTAATCACGATGGTCAGTATTTCCCAATTTATTCGGGTGAACACCGGGGAGAATGGAATTCATGTAGCGATTGCCATACACAAACCAATAATTTTGCACTGTTCAGCTGCATCGATTGCCATGCGCACAATCAATCAGAAATGAATTCTGAACACGATGACGTCAGCGGATATGCCTACAACAGCGCTTCTTGCTTTTCTTGTCACCCCAATGGAAAAGAAGACTAAACTTTGAAATAATGAGAATACTATTTTCTATAATTAGCATATTTTTCTTTTTAACTGGTGTTTCCGCTCAAAACAGTATAAGGAGAGAAGGAAAGGTCTCTTATATTTCAAGTGCCAGGATATACGCGAAATTTAATAGTACCGATGGAATTCAAAAAGGTGATACGGTATGGACAATGTCGGGCACTAATAAAAAAGCCCTGTTTATTGTTGATGCCTTCTCTTCCATTTCATGTATGGGGGCTACAATAAATTCAACAGAAGAAGCTTTAGTAGGTCAGGATATTTTTCTGTTTATTGATAAAAAGACAAAAGAAACTTCCGAAACGATTGTAAGTAAACCTGATAACGAAAACACAATAGAAAAAGAAGATACAGAACCCCAAAAGAAGCCCGGTCCTGTTGATGAAGATAAGGATATTTTAGAAGGCAAGGTTTCCCTTTATTCTTATTCATCTTTTTCAGATGTAACCAATAACAGCACGCAACGCTTTCGTTATAAAATATCGGCTTCTGCAGGCGATGCCAAAGAGGATTTACTTAGCGGCGAAACCTATATTGCCTTTACCCATAAGGCCGGCCAATGGCAGGATGTAAACGATAATATTTTCAATGCCCTGAAGATTTACAGTTTGGCCGCCAAAATCAGGCCGTCCGATTCATGGGATATCTGGTTAGGCAGAAAAATTAATCATAACCTGTCGGGAATTGGTGCCATTGATGGATTGCAAATTCAAAATACAACGGGTGATTTTATATTT
This sequence comes from Bacteroidales bacterium, assembly GCA_041694375.1. Classification (GTDB taxonomy): domain Bacteria; phylum Bacteroidota; class Bacteroidia; order Bacteroidales; family Prolixibacteraceae; genus Roseimarinus. The sequence goes on from JASMTI010000119.1 coordinate 6,322, forward strand.
GGGGCCGTAAGCGGTTTTCGTCCCGATTACAGCGATTACAGCTTTAATACTGATTTGTTTGAATATGGTGCATACGTTGGTTACAATAGGGACTTAGATCAGGGGAATATTAGAAATACTGTTGCATTTATGGAACAAAGAAATAACGGCAACACAGACCGCAGGTTTTTATATTTTCAACACTCAAACAATTTATTGAAGAATGTTTATGCCTACGCCTCATGTGAATTGGATTTGTACAGTATAAAGAACGATCAGCCGACGAATGAAGCCAGTCTTACCAGCTTGTATCTTTCTCTACGATTTCGCCCAATTAAAAAGTTGTCGATTTATACATCGTACGATGCCCGAAAAAATATCATTTATTACGAGACTTTTAAAAACTATCTTGATCGTTTACTTGAAGATGCCATGCGACAGGGCTTTCAAACACGTGTTAATTATCGCCCGTGGAATAACATGTACACGGGTTTAAGTTATAGCTACCGTAAGAAAAACGGAGACGACAAACCAACGCAAAATGTTCGCGGATACTATGGATTTACCAAATTTCCCTGGATCAATGCTTCTGTTAATTTCTCAGCTAGTTATTTACAGACCGCATATCTTAACGGAAAAATTGGTGGGGTTCGAATTTCCAAAAGTTTTTTCAAAAACAAAATATATTCAAACCTGAATTTGCGCTACGTTGAATACGATTACCCGTTAACGGATCAAAACATGACCCAATACATCGGCCAAATTGATGCCAACTGGCGGATCAATAAAAAATTATCGTTTTCTTTGAGCTACGAAGGCGACTTTGAGAAGAAAGGTGTATATCATCTTGTTTTTATAAACATTGCACAAAGATTTTGAGTTTTTAAACACTAAAGAATGTATTATGAAGTTATTTGTGGGGATTTTGAGTTTGTTGGTACTAACAGTTTCATGTAACAATCAACAAAAAAAACAGGCACCTGAAAATGAAGGCAACAAGGTTGAAAGTGAAATCATGCATTTTGTTACGGTTAAAAAAGTAATGCAAACACCTGATTATACCTATATCGAGGTAAATGAATCAGAAGAAAAGGACTATTGGGCCGCTATTGCAAAACAGGATATTCAGGCAGGCAATACCTTCTATTATTCCGAAGCTTTGGAGATGAAAGATTTTTACAGTAAAACACTGGATCGTACCTTCGGTTCAATTCTATTTATTGATAAAATTAACAAAACGGGGAGTCAAATGCGCGAAGATCACTCAGATATGCCTTCTTCAAACCCGCAAATGAACAGGCAGAATCCACATTCCACAAATCATACAGGGAGAAAACCGGTAGCACAAAAACCTTCAATTTCTGTTGAACCGGTTGAAGGAGGAATAAGTATAGCGCAATTATTTTCGAACCCGGAGAAGTATAAAAATGAGCAGGTGAAAATCAAAGGCCAGGTAGTTAAGGTAAACGCTAACATTATGAACAGGAACTGGGTTCATATCCAGGACGGCAGCTCTGCCAACAATAAATTCGACCTCACCGTTACTACCACTGATATTGTAAACGAAGGCGATGTGGTTATATTTTCAGGCACAATTCACTTAGAAAAGGATTTTGGCGCTGGTTATTATTATCCGGTAATTTTGGAACATGCCAAAACTGTGAAATAAAATCAATATGGTTTAACTTATGATTATATTTGTTTGGTATAAGCAACAAAACTAAACAACGACCTTATCATGAGATTTTTATCCTTTTTACTACTGTTTTTAGTTATGTCATTTTCTTCAATGGCACAATCCGTTAATATCTTAAATACTGCAGGTTGGCTGGAGTCTGCTTACGTTGAATGGAGCCCCGTTGATAATGCCGGGCGTTATAATGTATATTACAGCGGAGAAGGTGTTGAGCGAAAGCTTATCGACGGGCCTCTTGTACGAAATTATGGTGAATATTTCAGGGCTGATGTCTTAGGACTAAAACCAGGAACTTATACCATTACAGTTGTTCCGGTTATTGATGGGGAAGAAACCGAAGGTGCTACCACAGGGAAAATAATTGTTAAGCCACATGACCGTACCGGCTTTGCTTTTTCAAACGAACATGTGCCAGGGGCTTACAATGCTGACGGGACTTTAAAGGAGAATGCTATAGTGCTTTATATTACCGAGAATAGCAAAAACACCTTGTCGTTGGATGTTACGGGTGCCAACTCAAATCCTTGTGTGGGCTTACAAATGATTTTGGATGGTTTTAAAAAAGGAAAAGACAACCGTCCATTGGCTGTTCGTCTTATTGGCAGGATAACGGATCTGAATGAAATGAATAAAGGGGATATTGTAATTGAAAACGACAATAACAATTTAACCGGGATTACTTTTGAAGGTGTGGGCGAAGATGCTGTTGCCGACGGTTGGGGGATACGGGTGAAGAATGCCACCAATGTTGAAATCCGTAACCTTGGACTCATGAATTGCAATAGTGACGAAGGTGATGATATTAGCCTTCAACAAGATAATGAATATATTTGGGTGCACCATTGCGATTTATTTTATGGCAATGCAGGTGGCGATGCTGATCAGGCAAAAGGCGACGGTGCATTAGATTGCAAGCGGTCGGGCTATGTTACCATTTCGTATAACCATTTTTGGGATACGGGAAAGTCAAATTTATTGGGTAATGGCACTGAAGATCCGCGCTATTTAACGTATCATCATAACTGGTACGATCATTCCGACAGCCGCCACCCCCGCATCAGAAGTCACAGTGTGCATGTTTACAATAACTATTACGATGGCAATTCAAAATATGGGGTGGGGGCCACCAACGCATCATCGGTTTTTGTTGAAGCCAATTATTTTCGCAATTGCAAATACCCAATCCTGACTTCGATGCAGGGAAGCGATGTGTATGATGAGGATACACAATCGAACGATTATTCTGACATGCCTACATTTTCGAAAGAAGATGGGGGCAGCATCAAAGCTTATAATAATTATATGATCGGACAACGCCGTTTTGTAGCTTATGGCAATAATGATTATCCCAATTCAACTATTGATTTTGATGCTTATGTAGCTGAAAGCAGAAATGAGTTGGTTGGTAGTGAAGTTATGTCTTCGCATGGCTCAAATACCTATAATAATTTCGATATTGATGCCGCGGTCATGTATGAATACACGGTCGATAGTCCTGAATCGGCAAGGGATGAGGTAATTGCTTATGCAGGGCGGATGAACCATGGCGATTTTTCGTGGGAGTTTAATAATGCTGTTGATGATCGTCTTTACTCTGTAAACTCTGATCTTAAAACAGCACTTGTCAATTATACATCTGCATTGCTAGCTGTTCAGGATGATGGCGTTATTGGCGAGGGTGGTGATGATGATGAGGAGGAGGATCCGACAGAAATAACCGGATACGTGGTTCATAACTTCACCTCTGATGGTTTGGAAAGTCAATTTTTCAGTATTTCCGGAAATTTATCCGACTCAAAAGGTACGGTATTTTATGCCGGGGAAACATTTACCCAATGTTTAAAAATTGAATCATCAACTTTAATTCAGTTTACCACTACAGGAGCGTCAAAACTCCTCCTTGTGTTTAACGAATATTTCAATGAGGAAATCAAAGTTGACGGAGTAAGTTATAATGTTTATTCAGGTGCGTTGCTTCTTCCAATTGACGGTGGTGAACATACCATTTCAAAGGATGATGTGGCAAATTTATATCTTATGGTCGTTGATTACGGATCTGGAAAAAGCGAGTTGACAAGTAAAGAAAGTATTAAGATTTATCCTAATCCGGCTTCCGATGTTTTATATATTTCTTCGTTTAACAAAATAACTACTATGAATTTGTATTCAGCAAATGGGGGATTGGTGAAACAATACAATGGGAATATGGAAAGAATTTATTTAACAGGATTGCAGCCCGGTGTATATTATCTAAAGATTAATGTTGGGGATCAAACATCCATGAAAAGAGTGGTGAAGCTATAGCAAGTCAGTCAGTTATACCTGCAAAAAAAACTTTATTATAAAATTAGCGGGTTACCACAAACACCAAAGACGACGACGGGCGCAGAGATAACGAATACAAAATTCTCTGCGCTTTCTGCCTTTTCTGGTGTTAATAGTACCTTAATAGCAAAGAGCGTTGTTTTTTTTGGTTAAAAATTTGCAAGATGTTAACTTTTAAGATAACTTTGTAGGATGTCAAGAAAAATAATTTTTCACGATAATCATTTCCTTGATTTTTATGCGCCTCTGCAAGATAAAGTGAAAATGAAAATAAAATATTCATTGGAATTGATAAAGCAGGTGGATAGAGTGCCGATTAAATTTCTTGCCCCCATCACTGGATATGAAGGACTTTTTGAAGTGCGAATTGAGTATGAATCAAACATATACAGGATTTTTTGTTGCTTTGACAAAGGACAATTAGTGGTTTTATTTAACGGGTTTCAAAAAAAGACCCAGAAAACCCCAAAGAAAGAGATTGAAAAAGCAATGCGTCTGAAACAAGAATATTTTAAAAATAAAAAATAAAAGCCATGACTGATTACAAAGGAATAAAAACATTTGATGAATTAATTGAAAGAGAACACGGTGAGATTGGGACGGACAATCGTAATGAGTATGAAGAAAATGCAACCCTTTTTATCGTAAGTGAGATGCTTAAAGAGGCAAGACGAGAGTCACAAATGACACAAGAACAATTAGCAGTAAAATCTGGGACACAAAAGAGTTACATTTCAAGAATAGAGAATGCCCGGGGAAATATTCAATTGTCAACACTTATCAGAATATTTGAAAAAGGGTTGAATAAAAAAATAGGACTTAAATATATGTAAAAACAGTGGAGCATGCCCCACTGTTTACTGTAATTTTATCTTACAATTTCTATTTCGTCAAGCAAGTAGCTTGCCCCGGCGAACTTATCAACGATAAACAGCATGTAACGCATGTCAAGTGATATGTTTCGGCACTTTGCCGGGTCGAACATTATGTCACTCATGGTGCCTTCCCAGCAACGGTCAAAGTTAATGCCAATCAGGTGCCCATCGGCATTGATTACCGGACTGCCAGAATTTCCGCCGGTTGTGTGGTTCGATGCGGTAAAACATACCGGCAATTCGCCTTTATCGTTGGTGTAGTTGCCAAAGTCTTTATCGCGGTGTAGTTGTTTGAGCTTTTCGGGTACGTTATAATCGTAAATTTCAGGGTTGTCCTTTTCAATAATGCCATCAAGTGTTGTGTAATGTTTGTATTCAACGCCATCGGCCGGTTCATAACCTTCAACCTTTCCATAAGTAATTCGCATGGTGAGGTTGGCATCGGGGAACAGCATTTCATCTTCTTTCATCTCGAGAATGGCTTTTACGTATGTTTTATAGTTTTTGTCAATCTCGTCTTGGATGTTATTATAGGGGGCATAAATCGAATCGTAATAATAATCGCGGGTCTCATCGATGAAACGATATAATTTATCCTTTTTAATTTTCTTAATTATTTTATCAATGTCTTTTTTCGATAACAAGCTCAATAAATCATCTTTGCTGTTCAATATCGATTTTGAATACATTTTATCCAGCTTCTTTTTATCTTTTCTCTTTTCAGAAATTTCGAGTAGCGATGGAGCCAGTTTATCCTTATTAATATCGGTATAAAGCATTTTCATAAGCGATACAAACACCTTACTGTCAACCCCGGTTTTGTAATCTTTGAAATGCTTGTCGATAAAATCGGCATCTTCTGGCACTTCCTTTTTGGTAACCATTTGTTTTAGCTGATAATACATGCGATAAGCATCGGCTCCCCTGAACAGAATTTCACTATAATAATCTTTCGCTTTTTGATAGGGAGCCAGTTTGTTGTATTGTTTCTCAAACGTTGGTAAAATATTACCATATTGTTCTTTTCGGTTAGGGTCAGCGTTCACCCATTTTTTAAAAGCTTTTTCTTCTTTCATCTTCATATTTACGGCATCAAGGCGTTTCAAACCTTTAATTTCGCCCTGCCATTTTTTCCAGGCATTGCTCGTTCGTGCATATTTTGCAGCGTATTGAATGCGTGTGGCCCTGTTTGCCTCCATGGCTGTGCGCATGATAAACAATTTTACATCGCGGATGGCAATGCGGTCGGGGTCGCGTTGTTCAACAACCTGACGCACTGCATCTGAATACAGGTATTGCTGTGTGCTTCCGGGATAACCAAAAACCATGGTAAAATCGTTCTTTTCAATGCCCGAAATGTTAATCGGAAAGTATTTTTTTGGCTGATAAGGTACATTGTCGGGCGAATAATCGGCCGGTTTGTTGGTTGAATCGGCATAAATACGGAACAACGAAAAATCGCCGGTGTGCCGTGGCCACATCCAATTGTCGGTGTCGCCACCAAACTTTCCAATGGCCGATGGGGGTGCACCTACCAACCGTATGTCGGTAAATTTCTCGGTAATGAAAAGAAAATATTGATTGCCCTCGTAAAATGGTTTTACTGTTGCATTGTAATGTGAACCTTCTGTTGCCTGGTCGGTAACAATGGCTGTGTTTTCTTTTATTTTTTGAAGTTGTTGTGTGTAATCGCTTATGGTGTCAGTTCCGGCAAGAATATCGTCGGTTACATCGCGCATTTCAACCAGGAATGTAACCGATAAACCTTCGTTGGGCAGCTCTTCACTTCGGTTCATAGCCCAAAAACCATCGGTGAGGTAGTCGTTTTCAACGCTACTATGTGCTTGTATTTGCCCATACCCGCAATGGTGGTTTGTGATTAATAATCCGTCGGGTGAAATCAGCTCGCCGGTACATCCACGCCCAAACAATACAATGGCATCTTTCATACTGGCATTATTCACGTTATAGATGTCTTCAGTGTTTAGTTTAAATCCCATTTCGCGCATTTCGGTTATATTGCGGTCAAGTAGGATAGGGATCCACATGCCCTCGCGTGCAAATGTGCTAAAAGTGATAAAAAATAAAAGGAGTAGGGGTGAAATTTTAGTCCTATTCATTGTATCTTGTGTTTTATTAAGATTATCTGTTTTGTTCAAAATTAGCAAAACCCCAAAAATTGAAAAGGATATTTGTCACAACAGTAGGATAGGTCGTTTGTTTTTAAACATGAGAATGACATTTGAATCTATGCTGCTCAAACGTTATGACATTTCGGGAATAAGTAGAATCTTTAGATTAAAAAATTGAAAATCAGGAGGATTATATGAGTAAAGAAAATAAAAAAGTTTTATCAACAAAACAGCATTTAGAATTTCTCAAAGTGTTGAAAACTCGGTTCGATAAAAATATGGACCGCCACAATGGTTTTAAATGGGATAATATACAAGTAAAGCTGAATAATGATAATGAAAAAATGTGGTCACTCAGTGAAATGGAAAGAACCGGTGGAGAACCTGATGTTATAAGTTATGATGAAAAAACTGATGAATACATATTTTATGATTGCTCAATGGAGAGCCCTAAAGGTCGTCGAAGTTTTTGCTATGACCGTGAAGCATTGGAATCAAGGAAAAAAAATAAACCAGGAAATAGTGTTGTTGATATGGCTGCCACCATGGGTATTGAACTTTTATCAGTAGAACAATATAGAGAATTACAGGAAACAGAAAAATTCGATATGAAATCATCAAGTTGGGTAAAAACACCTGCTGAGATTAGAAAACTTGGTGGCGCACTTTTTTGTGATCGTCGATATGACCATGTTTTTGTATATCATAACGGTGCAGAAAGTTATTATAGTGTACGAGGATTTCGCGGTTTGCTCAGGGTTTGAATTCCTGGTTGTGCATTTGTACCGATATTCGACCGGGTAAGTTGATTAGCCTTTTGTGATAAAGTTATTTTTCATGTTACAGAAAATTAATAATAATACATGAATGTTTTGTTTAATTTTATCAATTTTTAAAATACGTCTATAATAAATCTATATATAGATTTGATAATGATATAATATGCGTCGCTTTATTTCTCAAATAACGATAACACTTTTCGTGATCATCGCCCTTCCTGTGGTGTTTTCATTTTTAAAACAGGTATCCAACCTTTCCGAAGATGAGGCTTTGGTTCAACGTGTATTTGAAACACAACTCGAAACCATTTTGTTTTCGGTGAATCAAAACAGCGAAACGCTAATTTCGTCGTGGGTTGGAAAAGTTGACCTGCCCGTGAGCAGCAATAGTGATATAATGGAAAGAATTGCACAAAAAATGTTTACAAATAACAATGCAATTTGTAACCTTTCATTTTACAATATTGAAAACCAACAACAAGTTGCCGGGTACAAAAATCAATCTTTTACAGGAAATTGTCCTGAAATACTTCCTCCGGAAAAAGATTTGATTAAAAAATTAAACGATTTTTTCAACCAAAAATATCAGCGTGTTGAGCCTGTTCGCAACGGTGAATTTACAACCTTGTTTTTTGTAACCAATGCCGATAGTGCTTCATCAATTGGTGCAATTATGATGCACAATAAAACATTCATTGACCAAAACCTGAGGCCTGGCATTCAACAAATTTCGCAGGACCGATTTAATATTGTAATAAATGACACGCTTAACCGGCAAAACGAAACGGTGATTGATACTTTGACCAGTCAAAAAGAGTATATACATCATTCAGAATTATGGTATTTACCGGCCCATAAAATTTCAATTGGGTTACAAACAGCAACCATAACAGAATTGGTTTCTGAGCGTTCACAACGCGATAATTACATTTTCATTGGCCTGATTATAATTGTATTGGTGGGTGTAACATTTGTGCTTTTTTCAATACGGCGCGAAATGAAACTGGCCGAAATGAAATCGGAATTTGTGTCGAACGTGTCGCACGAGATACGTACACCACTGGCCCTCATTAGTATGTACACAGAAACCTTGCTCATGAAAAGGGTCAAAACGCAGGAAAAGGTTGATTCGTACCTAAGTATAATCCACAACGAAACCAACCGGCTGTCATCCCTTGTAAACCAGATCCTGAGCTTCTCAAAAATGGAAAGGAACAAGCGTGTATATCATTTTAAAGAGGTAGATGTTAATGACGTTGTACAGAATGTTGTTGAAACATTTAAACCACATTTTAAGAAGAAAGAGATAGAATGTATTGTTGATCTTACCAATGACAATGTTTTGATTAATGCCGATAAAGACGCTATTTCGGAAGTAGTGGTGAATTTAATTGATAATGCAGTGAAATACAGCGGAGAATCAAATAAACGAATTGTTGTTCAATCGAAGAAAACACCAAAAAAAGTAGTGCTTTCTATTGAAGATAATGGTATTGGCATATCGCCTAAAAATCAAAAACATATATTTGATAAATTTTATAGGGTTACAAAAGGTAATCTGGCCCATCATGCCAAAGGTGCCGGGCTTGGACTCAATATTGTTATGCAAATTGTGAAACACCACCAGGGTGAAGTCAAAGTTGAAAGCACCGAAGGCAAAGGCAGTTGTTTTTATCTGATTTTTCCTCTTAAAAAATAAACAAAAAAATGGCACGAATATTAGTTGTAGAAGACGAACCGGCAATGCTGTCCGGATTAAGCGACAACCTCGAATTTGAGGGTTACGAAATAGATACAGCCGAAAAAGGCGATGTTGCCTTGAATAAAATTATGAACGGGCAATATAACCTGATACTGCTTGATGTTATGCTCCCGGTAATATCGGGCTTTGATATTCTAAAGAAAATGCGGTTAAAAAGCATTGAAACACCTGTTATATTACTAACAGCCAAGGGTGAAGAGATGGACAAGGTAAGAGGGCTTGAACTGGGTGCCGACGATTACATTACCAAACCGTTCAGCTTGAGAGAACTGTTGGCACGGGTGAAAGCCATATTGCGGCGAGTTGACTTCAATACACCGGGTGGTAATGCCCAAACAGCACAAATTCAAATTGGGCGCATGAATATTTGTTTTGATAAGCTCGAAGCTTATGAAAATAAAGCCCCGGTAAAAATGTCGCACAAAGAGTTCGAAATATTACATTTTCTATACAAACGGCGCAATCAAATTGTTACACGCGACGAACTTTTAGATAATGTATGGGGGCTCGATTACCAGCCAACTTCCCGGACCATCGATAATTTTATTCTCAGGCTGCGCAATAAGGTTGATAATGAAGAAACTAACCATATTGTAACCGTTCATGGTTTTGGTTATAAATTGGTTTTGTGACAAGTTGTGACAACTCGTGATTATATGTGACCTAAAATAAACGTAGCTGTGATATTGTGGCTGTATGTTTGTAACGTAAAAGTTTAACAAATAAAATTCACAGCCATGAAAACACTTAAAACTTTATTTATCGTATCACTTTTATCAGTGACAACATTATTAGCTAGCGCTAACGAAGAACACGAAGTACCAACACTGAAAGCTTCAACTGTTGAAGAATTGAAAACATCGATTGAAGATGTAATCAAAAACGACTTTAAGCGCTACAACAATTTCTTTTATCAGAAAGGGATCAATAAATTCCAGGAAAATGTTGTCGTTAAGTTCCGTATTTTGCCCAACAAAAAGTTGTACATGTATAGTGTAGAATGTGAAGATTGTGACGGAGCTGAATATGTAAAAGAAATGCTGAAAAATGTAAAATTTGATGTTGATGAAAACTTGATGAAACGAAACTATGCATTAAACATCAAACTCGACTATCGTACATAGGTTATCATTGAGTAGGCGGGTTATTTAGGGTGTGTACTGAATTAAGTTATCTGATAAACATTTCTAATTTTCATATATATAACAATTTATGAAATATTATTAGACAGTTTGTTCTATTACACATCCTAAGTTAGCCCATCTTTTTTATATCATTTTATTAATATTGTAAAATAATGAAGATGAAATCTACAACCAAAATATTATTAGTCGTATCTACTATTGTTTTTCTTACTGGTAATGCTGCAAAGGCAACCGATTGGAACCAGATTGCGGATCTCGAAGGTTTTTGGCGATTTTCTGTAGGCGACAATATGGAATGGGCTGATCCCGGTTTTGACGATTCAAAGTGGGATTATATGCGTGTGCCTGCAAATTGGGACGATTTTTATCCCGGGTATAACGGCTTTGGTTGGTACCGCAAAACATTTGAAGTACGGGCTTTACCCCCACACGATAACCTGGCTTTTATTCTGGGTAATATTGATGATGTTGACGAAGTTTTTGTGAACGGACAGAAAATTGGTCAAACGGGTACTTTTCCACCACATAATGAAACCGCCTATAATGTAAACCGCCTCTATTATGTTGATAGTGAAATCTTACAAAAAGGCGAAAATGTAATTGCCATACGGGTTTACGATGAAGGCAAGGAAGGTGGCATGGTCGGCCATCATGATATCGGATTGTTTTATGATAATGATAAGGCCTTACTTGATTTTGACCTAAGCGGGACATGGAAATTTTCGATGTATCGCGAAAGTAACTTGTACGATTTTGATTTTGACGATTCGGGATGGGATGAACTAACCGTTCCAGGTAACTGGGAAGGCCAGGGATATGCCGATTTCGACGGTTTTGCTTGGTACCGCAGGAAATTTACTGTGCCTGCACGCCTTACAAACCAAAAAATGTATATCGTATTGGGTAAAATTGATGACAGGGACAAGGTTTTCCTGAATGGTAAGATAGTTGGGCGTACTGAGTATCTAAATGAATACAGCGGTTTTAGAAAATACGGGCTATGGCAACTCTATCGCGTATATGAACTGCCTCCCGGTGCGTTGAAACGAAACAACATATTAGTAGTTGAAGTGAAAGATGAACAACTACAAGGTGGAATTTATGAAGGGCCAATCGGTTTAATGAATGAAGAAAATGCGCGTGTAATTAAACAGCGCAACGAATATTTATTTCATGAAACACCGTTTGAGCGTGTTATTAATTTCTTGTTTGATTTTTAAATGCTAAAGGGGGAGAAATGAAACGGGCATCATACATATTAACTTTTGTAATGGTTTTGGGGTTGAGTTTTCAATCATTTGGAAACGATTACTATTATAAAATTTCATTGAAGGGGCAATGGAAATTTTCAATCGGGGACAATCAGCAGTGGGCTGAGCGTTTGTATAATGACGATGATTGGTCGGAAATTAAAGTACCCGCACGTTGGGAAGACGAAGGCTACAGGGGGTACGATGGTTTTGCCTGGTACCGGAAAAAAGTGCGTGTGCCATCGGTATTCAAAAATCGAAATGTTTATCTTGAACTAGGTTATGTTGATGATGTTGACGAGGTTTATTTTAATGGTGAGAAAATCGGACGAACCGGTTCTTTCCCGCCCGGATACCAAACTGCATATAATTCTTTCAGGAAATATGTTGTACCACATTACTTGATTAATATTTCAGGTGACAATACCATTGCCGTACGAACATATGATGCCCAACTCGAAGGGGGCATTGTTCGTGGCGATGTGCGACTTGTTGCAGGCGAAATTGCTGTTTTGCCCGAAATTAGCTTAAATGGTTACTGGAACTTTGAGTTGGGGCGCACAGCAGGTGAAAGCCACCGTATTATTGTTCCCGGTGAATGGGAAAACCAGGGCTTTTTTAATTACGACGGATATGCTGTTTATTCAAAAACAGTGAATATTCCTAAAAATTTGGCAAAGCAAAAACTTATTTTTATGGCCGGGCGGATTGATGATGATGACCGGTTTTATATAAATGGTGAATTAATTGCCCAAACCGGAAATTATGAGGGGGGGGCGAATGCTGAAATGTACACTGAGTTCAGGAATTACTTTATCCCCGAAAATGTAATACAGCCCGGCGAAAACACCGTCATGGTTAAAGTATACGACCGTATGGGCGAAGGTGGGATATTGGAGGGGAATGTTGGCTTCATCACCCAGGAGAAGTTTATTGAATACTGGAAAATGAAGCGAAAAAATTAGTGCAAAAGCTGTTTAATCCCAACTCAAAAATACGATTGCTTTGCAGCAGTAATGATATCCGATATCCGTCGGCAATTCATATCCTGCCTGTTAAGTTGCAGGGCATAAGTTTTCATCAACGGAGCATCGGTTGTTGAAAAATAGAGATACAGCAACATGCGCTCTTCATATGAATTGCCGTTGGCTTCAGCCAACGGAATAAGGTTTGAAAGACAAAAAACCGGTGCAATCACCCCGCAGTTTAAAACCACAAACTTTCCATACACCGGAATTAGAGGGCGATGATAAAAATCAATTTACAAATTCATTATTTTATGTTCCGGCTATGGTTAGTGTAGTGCTTTTATCAGGTATGGCAGTTGTTTTGGGGTAGGGAAGATACTTCTTAACATTGCCGTTGATTTTAAACCAACATTAATTCATATCCTGAAGATGTGGTTTTGTTTATAAATTGCTACTACAAGACTTCAATTTGCACACTTTTTTCACCTTCTATAGCTAAGTGGCTTGTTTCGTCATCAAAGAACCCTTTGGAAAAATGGCAATCCTATGAACGCTTTTAACTTGCGATACTGCAAACTCACCAATGACTAACCCACTAATTACCAATGACTTATTTCAATAACTATTTGTTGCCAACAATACCAAGGTGCAAGCATTTTCATATTCAATATTATTTTCCGATAATAATTGCTGAAATTCAGGATTCTCAGTACCCGGGTTAAATATCACCCGCTTTGGGTTAAGCGATAAAATATAGTCGTAATATTCAACCTGAAATTTGGGTGAGAGGTAAAGTGTTACGGTATGCAGGTTGTCAATTTCAATTTTATCGGCTTTAATGCGATTATTAAACAGCACATCTTCTTTTCTGCCAATCATTTCAATGGGGTGCCCGTAATTAAGTAGCTTTTTAGCTGCTTTGTATGAGTACCTTTCAGGTTTTGTGCTAGCGCCAAGTATCAAAGTTTTCTTCATAAACTTATTATTTTAAAATGCAATTTTAATGAATTATATCTCATAAAAAAAGAGCCGCAAGTATTTTTTGCAGCTCATTTTTTCCGTATTTTTTCGGGAAGCTCATATAAGTCACAATATATCTGTGGTTTGTGTTAAATATGTTTTCTTAGTTCCAATAGGAACGGTGAAATATTGTAGCGTCGGGTTTTAACCCGATGGTTGGGAACGAGATGGGGGATGAGTTCCGTAGGAACGGTGCATGTAATATTTGATTTTTGTATGTTTCCATAAACCTTTGATTTGATTATGATATTACATGCACCATGCCTATGGCATTCATTGTGCTCTATCGGACATTTTTCCTATGGTTAAAACCATAGGCTACAATATTGTATCATGCCTAACGGCATTTTTGTTTGTGCCTGCATCCTTCCCTGTGTTTAAAACCAAACCGTGTCTCCATATAGAGGTCCTACTTGTATTCATTCCAGCTTTTTATCGATAAGTCTTCGATGTTATATTTGCAGAATGCATAAATAAAAGCACTGGCAACACGGGCATTGGTAATAAGCGGAATATTAAAATCAATGGCATTTCTCCTAATCCGGTAACCATTGCTTAACTCACGCCGGGTATGGTCTTTAGGAATGTTTATTACCAAATCGATTTTCTTTTCCTTGATATAATCAATGCTGTTCGGTTTTTTATCTTCTTCATCGGGCCAGTACAGGGTTGTGCATTCAATGTTATTGTCCCTGAAAAAACGTGCTGTACCTTCCGTTCCGAAAAGCTTATAACCTTTTTCGGCCAACATGCCGGCCGATTTTAGCAATTCAACTTTTGAGCGTGTTGGCCCAGATGAAATCAGAATATTCTTTTTAGGGATGTTGTAGCCAACCGACAACATTGATTTCAGCATGGCTTCGTAGTAATTATCGCCAATGCAGGCAACTTCACCGGTTGAGCTCATGTCTACACCCAGTACAGGGTCGGCATTCAGCAAACGGTGAAATGAAAACTGCGGTGCCTTAACGCCAACGTGGTCAAGTTCAAATAGCGACTTGTCGGGCTTTTCATACGGGACACCAAGCATTACTTTTGTTGCCAGTTCAATCAAATTAAGCTTCATCACTTTCGATACAAACGGGAAGCTCCTCGATGAACGCAGGTTGCACTCAATTACTTTAATATCATTATCTTTTGCAAGTAGCTGCATGTTGAATGGTCCCGAGATTTCAAGTCCCTTTGCTACTTCACGTGCAATGCGTTTAACCCGTCTGATGGTTTCGATATAAAGCTTTTGAGGCGGGAATACCATAGTGGCATCGCCCGAGTGTACACCGGCAAATTCAACGTGTTCTGATATTGCATAGGCAATCACTTCACCTTTGTCGGCCACGGCATCTATTTCAATTTCTTTTGCTTGTTCAATGAATTCTGAAACAACAACAGGGTGTTCTTTTGATACATCAGATGCCAGTTTCAGGAAGTTTTCAAGTTGATCGTGGTTCGAAACTACGTTCATTGCAGCACCCGATAATACATACGACGGACGGATTAAAATTGGAAAACCAACTTCCTCTATAAATTTTTCAATATCTTCAAAAGTTGTTAATTCGTTCCAGCGTGGCTGGTCAACACCTATCTTGTCAAGCAAGGTTGAGAATTTTTGACGGTCTTCGGCATTGTCGATTTTCTCGGCTGTAGTTCCTAGAATTGGCACATTTTGGCTGTGCAGTTTGGTTGCAAGAGAGTTTGGGATTTGTCCACCGGTTGATACAATGGTGCCCATAGGCTTCTCAAGGTCAACAATGTCCATTACACGCTCAAACGAAAGTTCGTCGAAATACAGGCGGTCGCAATTATCGTAATCGGTGCTGACCGTTTCGGGGTTGTAGTTAATCATTATTGAGCGATAGCCTTCTTTACGAACGGTATTGATGGCATTTACCCCGCACCAGTCGAATTCAACCGAGGAGCCAATGCGGTATGCGCCCGAGCCCAGTACAACAACTGATTTATTGTCGTGCTGAAATTCAATGTCATTCTCGCTGCCATTGTAAGTGACGTATAAATAATTGGTCAATGCAGGATATTCACCTGCAAGGGTGTCAATTTGTTTAATGTAAGGTGTTATTCCTTTTGTTTTCCGGTATTCGCGTACCTTCAAAACACCCTCTTGCATATCCTTGCCTGACGGGTTAATTACAAGGCGGGCAATTTGGAAGTCGGAAAACCCGAGTTTTTTAGCCTGCAACAAGGTGTCATCCTGTAGTTCAGTAAGTTTATCTACACTTTCAAGTTTATTCCGTAAAGAGTAAATGTTTTGAAGCTTGTGTAAAAACCAGCGGTCAATTTTTGTTTTCTGGTATATGTCTTCAACGGTATAACCACGGTGGAAAGCTTCGGCAATGGCAAAAATACGGCGGTCGGTAGGGTGTACCAATTCTTCCTCTATGGCATCAATGGTAATTTCTTCGTTATTGGCAACAAAACCGTGCATTCCAAGTCCAATCATGCGGAGGCCTTTCTGGATGGCTTCTTCAAAGTTTCTTCCAATCGACATAATTTCGCCCACTGATTTCATTGAGCTGCCCAATTGTTTTGATACACCGCTGAACTTACTTAAATCCCAGCGGGGAATTTTGCAAACTACATAGTCAAGTGCAGGCTCAAAGCACGCAGTGGTTACTTTTGTAACCGTATTTTGAAGTTCGTGCAGCCCATATCCCATGCCCAGTTTGGCAGCCACAAAAGCTAACGGGTAACCGGTTGCTTTTGATGCCAGTGCCGATGAACGGCTAAGGCGGGCGTTCACTTCAATTACACGGTAATCTTCGCTGAACGGGTCGAGGGCAAACTGTACGTTGCATTCGCCAACCACGCCAATGCGGCGGATAATACGAATAGACAATTCGCGTAATTTATGATATTCTTTGTTGGTTAGGGTTTGCGAGGGGGCTACAACAATACTTTCGCCGGTATGGATGCCCAGCGGGTCGAAGTTTTCCATGTTACACACGGTGATACAATTGTCGTACTGGTCGCGTACCACTTCGTATTCAACTTCTTTCCACCCTTTGATTGATTCCTCGATCAGGATTTGCTTTGAGTATGAAAAGGCATTATCAGCCCTTGTAACAAGCTCTTCCATATTGTCACAAAAGCCTGAGCCCATTCCGCCAAGTGTATAAGCTGCACGGATAATAATTGGGAAACCTACTTTCTCAACAGCAGCTTTTGCTTCAGCCATGTTTGAACAGGCAATGCTTTTTGGCGTTTTAACATCAATGCTTTTTAATATATTAGAAAAAATATCGCGGTCTTCGGTATCGATTATCGATTGTACGGGTGTTCCTACAACCTCAAGGTTATATTTTTCCAGTATACCATTTTCGTATAGTTCAACACCACAGTTTAATGCTGTTTGGCCGCCAAAAGCCAACAATATGCCCTGTGGTTTCTCTTTTTTGATTACTTGTTCAACAAAATAGGCTGTAACCGGAAGAAAATATATTTTATCGGCAATTTCTTCCGAAGTCTGTATTGTTGCAATGTTCGGGTTAATCAGAATGGTTTCAACACCTTCTTCTTTTAGTGCTTTTAATGCCTGTGAGCCCGAGTAGTCAAACTCGCCGGCTTCTCCGATTTTCAGGGCGCCTGACCCCAAAACAATTGCTTTTTTTATATGTGATTTAAATTGTACCATTTTAACGATGCTTTATGCCTTGTTTGTTTTGTTGCTTATGTTATTTGCACTTTTTAATGTTTTCCATGAAATCATCAAACAAAAATTCAGTATCAACCGGACCGCTTGCGGCTTCGGGGTGAAACTGTGTTGAAAAGAACGGTTTGGTTTTGTGCCTGATGCCTTCGTTCGATTTATCATTAACATTTACAAAAAGCACTTCCCAGTCATCAGAAATGGTGTCGTTGTCAATTGCAAAACCATGGTTTTGCGAGGTAATAAAGCAACGGTTGGTGCCGTTGAGCAACACTGGTTGGTTATGGCTCCGGTGCCCGTATTTCATTTTGTAAGTTTGGGCCCCCGATGCACGTGCTAACAATTGGTTCCCCAGGCAAATTCCCATAATGGGCTTATTGCCATTAAGAGCTTTGCTCAAATTGTTAACTGTTTCATCGCACATGGCCGGGTCTCCGGGACCATTTGATATGAATAGACCGTCATATTCTTCATTTGAATAATCGTAATCCCAGGGTACTCTTTTAACTGTTGCCCCACGGTTAAGCAAACAACGAATGATATTGTTTTTCGTCCCGCAATCAACCAATAAAACTTTATATTCTCCGTTTCCGTATGTTTGAGGTTCGTTAATACTGGCTTTTGCAACCAGGTTCTCACTGTTGGGGTCGTAAAATTCTACAGGTTCATCCTCAAATTCAATTTTACCCAACAATGAACCTTTTTCCCTGAGCATTTTCGTTAATGCACGTGTGTCGATGTCGCATAGCCCGGGCACATCATTCTCTTTTAACCATTGTCCAAGGCTTTTTCCTGCATTCCAATGGCTGTATTCAACCGAATAATCAGAAATAATAAGCCCTGATGCATGAATTTTTTCCGACTCAAAAAAATCATGTAAGCCTTCTGTATCCGAATCGTCAGGCACTCCGTAATTTCCAATCATTGGAAAAGTAGATACTAAAATTTGACCGGTATACGACGGGTCGGTCAAACTTTCAGGATACCCAACCATAGCCGTGTAAAATACAACTTCACCGGCTATCGACTTCTCACTGCCAAACGATTTTCCGATGAACTCGGTACCGTCTTCCAGAATTAATTTTGCTTTTTTCAAGGTTGATAACATTTAAAAACATTTATATAAAAAAAATGCGCCTTGCTGCTTATGGCAGCCAAACGCATTTTGTTTCAATTCTTTTATATTGATGAATTATAACCACTTCTTATTTTAAATCAAAAGTTAAACTGCGACAAAAATAATAAACTTTCTTGAAAAATAACTTGGTTTGTATAAAAAAATGAATAAGTTTGCATCGTAAATGAATATTTATTCACTTTTGAATGAAGGCACGTTTAGAAAGACAAGTTGCAATACGCAGGATAGTTACTGAGAATAAAGTAACAGGACAGGAACAATTACTTATGTTATTAAAACATGAAGGATTTGAAATGACGCAGGCAACCTTGTCGAGAGATTTGAAAGCATTGAAAATTGCAAAGAGTCCCGACCCGCAGGGGAAATATGTATATATGCTACCTGGAGGGGCTTCTGGTAAGGAAAGTTCAACTCAATCGGGTGCAAATTATTTGGCAGATGGCTTTTTGTCCATCGATTTTTCGTTGAATATGGTTGTTGTAAAAACCAAACCGGCTTATGCCAGTAGTATTGCTGCAATTATTGACTCGGCCAACCCATACGAGTTTTTAGGTACCATTGCCGGCGACGATACCATTTTTATGGTGATGAGGGAAGGGGTTGAACGAAGCGATGTCTTTACTTTTTTAGAAAACGTGATGCCAAATTTAAAAGGACGTTTGATTTAGTGAGGGGAGTATAATGGAGAAAAAGTATAACATAACAGTTGATGTTGCAACCAGTGAGCATGTGAAGTATGTTTCTGAAATAAATGATACCATACAACGTGCATCTGAGGAGAGGGGAACCGGTATTGCACGCAGGACTGATGAATATATTACATCGAAAATGGATGAAGGTAAGGCAGTTATTGCCCTCGACGGGGATACCTTTGCCGGATTTTGTTATATCGAATCATGGAGCCATAATAAGTTTGTGGCCAATTCCGGTTTAATTGTGGCCAAGCAATACCGCGGAATAGGGCTTGCAAAGCAAATTAAACAAAAAGCCTTTGAATTGTCGAGGAAGAAATTCCCCGAAGCAAAAATATTTGGGCTCACAACAGGGCTGGCGGTAATGAAAATTAATTCAGAACTTGGGTATAAACCCGTAACTTTTTCTGAGTTGACCGATGACCAGGCATTTTGGAAAGGATGCCAGAGTTGCGTGAATTACGATATACTGATGCGCACCCAACGTTCAAAATGTTTATGCACGGCAATGTTGTACGACCCCAAATGGGAAGAAAAAACAAATAACCAGCAAAAAACCGAAGGAAAAACCATTTCCTTTAAAAAATGGCTTAAAAGAAAAAATTCAAAAGAAGACGATAATTTTTCGCTTAAGTCAAAGTTAAAAAGAGTGATGAGTGTTAATGCTTTAAGTTCTTTATTTCGAAATAATAA
>JASMTI010000120.1:0-5671 GCA_041694375.1 Bacteroidales bacterium
AGGTTTTATCGGAGCTGTAAAGCTCTGTAAAACAATTATATATAGCGACGTCGTGTCGCAATAACGTCCCGGCTATATGCGCCTGGGCGTGGCTTTCAGACCCGCTGTGACTTTATCAGCTTGAAAGCTTGGTTTTGGAAAGTACAAAACCCGCAATATGCTGTGGATGCCAGGGCTGGCGTATATAACTTTGTTGGCGGTAATTTTTATTAAAATTCAATCAACTGGTTATTTATCAATGCTGTTTTTAGTCTCAAGGTTTCAAATGAAGAACCAAAACATTCCTGACATGTCTTTTGAATTAATCCAATTTCTGGTGCTAACCAAATTGTAGAACCATAATCAATCAAATCTTTATTGTGGAAATTAAATTGTAAACAACTATCAATTTGTGTATCACCAATATTTATAGTTGCATTTCTGCTGACAAGAGTAGCATAACCAATACCATAAGTCCATGTTTCATTAACATTAGCTGCTAAATCAAACTTCATTTCCTCCTTGCTGTCTGATGATTGGGACTTAACATAAATTCGACTATCCTGTTTCCGATAATATGAAACTGTTCCGTAGTCATTAACAAATTTATAATACTCAATTCCATCAATCTCAGTTAGGTCTACTATTGAGTCTTTTCCTGCAAATTCAAAATTCCATTGGTTCCCAATTTGAAGAGGAAAATAGTCTTCGTCCACATTTATTCTCTGATTATCATCTTTTTCACAAGATATTAATGCCATGATAACTAAACTAATCACTAATAACTTTTTCATTTCTCTATTGAATTTAATTGTTTCTCTTATAGATGAGTTTCTTTAAGAGAGGTTGCGTCATATTACCGCCAGCGGTTGCGTGTAAGATTAGGCGCGGTTTTCGTGCATCGTTCCAGTCCGCATACACACCGGAGTTGAAGCGGGGCAGGGGGCTGAAATTACCACTTCACCCGCGATTAATTTTACACATTGTGTGTGCCCTGCATGAGCAGCAGTGCACACCTCGTAAGTTTTGATTAAATCGGAAAAATACAAATTTATCTGAAGAAACAAAACTTATAGGTGTTCATTATTATCCAGAGGGTGTAAACCTGCCTTTGCCGGCAGGCAAGTCCCTTACAGGCATGTTGGATCTTATGTCAATGAAACTATCGGGGGAGACATAAGCCTGTTAGTAAGCTACAAGCTGGTTTGGGGTGACCCATGCAGTGAAGGAAGTAGGACTACAAATATCTGAACCGACGAACAGAAAGTGTATATGAGGCATTTTAGCGAGGGTGAGCAAGCACATCATTGTAAAGCCTACAACCAACAATCGCTATTAATGTAGATACACCGGGATTAGATAGAAGGATATTGCTCTTACCAGGGGAGAGCTCTGTAATCACGAGTTGATAGAGCAGAGCAGTCAGCAGAGGCCATAGTAGATGATTTTCAGTATTAACCGTATGGTAGAACAGTGAGAGTCGAGCGAACAGATTTCTCAAGCTACCCACCACAAGAATAATTCATTGAAGGGCTGAACTTTAAATTATTGCCGATTTCAACTGGAAGTCTCCCGATAAACCGGGACTAGCCACTGAGAAAGGCAAAACAGGGGGGAAGAGTTGATAAATGGAAATGATGGAGAAAATTCTGGAAGCAGGCAATCTGACGAAAGCTTGCAGAGAAGTAGTTAAAAACAAAGGGGCAGGTGGTGTTGATAAAATGCCTGTGAAAAAGCTGAAATCATATCTAGATGCTAACAGGGGAAAGCTATGTGAATCGGTACGAAGTGGCGAATATCTACCACAACCAATCCGGGGCAAGCAGATACCCAAAGGTAACAAGAAAATGCGACTGCTCGGAATACCGACAGCCATTGACCGTATGCTCCAACAAGCAGTTCTAAGAGTGGTTATGCCACAATATGAACTCGAATTTTCGGAGGACAGCTTCGGTTTTAGACCGAATCGCAACACCCACCAAGCTATCGCCAGAGCTTTGAACTACATCAATTCAGGATTTCAGCACATTGTGGAAATCGACCTTAAAGCATTTTTCGATGAAGTTGACCATGTGTTACTTTTACAATTAATGCATCGGAAAGTTAAATGCAAGGATACCATGCGACTACTGAGACGTTGGTTACGCGCCCCGATAGAAATCGAAGGGAAACTAGTCAAACGAAGGAAAGGTGTACCGCAAAGCCTGTCCCGGCATTTATCGTCGGGAGGAGTCCTATCAGTCCACTCTTATCAAATGTTATGCTCGATGAGCTAGACAAAGAAATGGAACGATTGGGGCTGCGATTCATCCGCTATGCAGATGACTTTAGCATCTACTGTAAAACCAAATCGGAAGCAGAAAAGGCAAACTATTTGGTTTTGAAATTTCTGAGCGACAAACTGAAACTACCAGTAAACACCGACAAAAGTGGTATTCGCCGACCTGTAAACCTGCAAGTATTGGGTTTCGGATTTGTACCCACTTATCGTAAAGGTGAAAAGGGGAAGTATCAGTTGATTGTAAGCAAGAAGAAATTCAAAAGCTTCAAAGAGAAATTGAAAGAAATCACTCGTAAAACAACACCGATGAGTTTCACCGAACGAATTGAAAAGCTAAATTCTACAATTCGGGGATGGATGGAATATTTTAAATACGCCAGTATCCAACAGAAACTTATTAAACTTGATGGTTGGTTAAGGAATCGACTACGCTACTGCATATGGCACCATTGGAAGAAACCTAACAAAAAGATGAGAAGTCTTATACGTTTGGGTATCAATCCAAATCAAGCTTATGCATGGAGCAGGACAAGAATGGGTGGTTGGGCAGTTGCCCAAAGTCCTATACTTGGTACTACAATCACCAACAAGAAGTTGAAGAAGCGAGGCTACATCTCTTTGGCTGAACTCCACAATTCAATCTCACCCAATTACCAAAAGTCGCTATTTCCTGTAATTTAAAGAACCGCTGTATACGAGACCCGTACGTACAGTGGTGTGAGAGGCTCTCCGCTAGGTCATTGACCTAGCGGCAGTCTACTCGATTATGCGCTTTTATTCAATTAATTCTTTTTTTCTTAATCTTAGTTTTGGCTTATTTAATTTATTGATAGACTCCTTTACCTTGTCTCTTGTTTCAGTTTGAAGATAGGTTGGAATCAATGTATTTAAGTTTATCCCTAAAATTCGATGGATTATCACTAAATCTTTTAATGTAAACTGAGAAACCCCATTCATTAATTCACTCATGTATGACTTTGGATGTTCCAAGATTATCCCTAAATCCTGTTGGGTCATATCGAATTGTTTCAATCTTTTACGAATAGCGTCTTTACGTTTTTTAATAAATTTTTGCTCTGCAT
Organism: Bacteroidales bacterium; assembly: GCA_041694375.1. Classification (GTDB taxonomy): domain Bacteria; phylum Bacteroidota; class Bacteroidia; order Bacteroidales; family Prolixibacteraceae; genus Roseimarinus. The sequence goes on from JASMTI010000120.1 coordinate 3,343, forward strand.
TTATTATTGCCTCAGCCTTATCTGATTCTTTGAATTTTGAATCAGGAATATTCTCAAAATCAGACCATACTTTATCTTCGTAATCTTTAATCAAACCACGAAGTTTTTCGCGGATTGGTTTCAAATCAGGATTTTCTTCAATCATTAAGCGCAGTTTACGTTCCAGCAAAGATGCTTTTTGTAAATCATACTCATTTTCAATCCTTTCGATTTTTTCAATGTCTTTTATGTCAATTATGTCCTTCATTTCCGTTGTTTATTTTAAATCCAATTATTATCTTTCAGCCATTTTTTGATTACGTTCCGGTTGTTTTTGAAAGTCAATTCGTAATCATCGTGGTTACCAGCCCAAACAATTGTTGCGTCTCCATTCTCTTCAAATTCAATCAGGATTAAAGTTCGATGAATGTTTATGTTGAAGAAGTAAAATTCTCCACCATACACACAATCTGCATCAGGTCTTGTTTCAATCAAATCATGAGGGTTTTTCCATTTGTTTTTCTCAATATCAAAAATTAACTTCTCAATTGATTTAATCAACTTAGAATTACCCCGATTTTTCCGAATCAGTTTTCCAAGTTTATATTTATTGACAATTCTCAAATTGTAATCATTTAATTGTTCATTTGCAAAGATAATAAATAGTTCGGATATAATCAGAACATGTATTTATTGTTTAAGGCTCCGGTTTTAATTGCGCATAACGGCAGTTTGTCTATAAACTATCAATGCACTCAAAAAACGAGCGATTTTTAGCCGTTTTAAGCTGCCATTGCAAAATAGTTATAATTTTTTACTTCGATAATTGATTGGTTGAAAAAGCTTGAATTTGGCTCCAATATTGCAAATTTGAGCCTAAAAACAGGATATGAGGAACTTAGGTATTCCATCAACTTTTCTATACCTACAATATTGAATATCCTGCGCAAATTATAAGCGGTCATTATTAAGCCAAAATCTGCTTCGGCCCTTTCAAAATATTTTTTGGTGATGATGTAATTAAACCCCCACTGCCTTTTTATAGTTCCGTAGGGGTGTTCAACAATGGCCTGCCGCCGCTTATAGAGTTTTTCGCTTTTCAGTAACCGTTTTTTGTTGTTTTCAATGTTTTCAGTGTATTCGCTCCGCCTTACCTGTTTGCCATTGGCGGCTGATTTAGTGCATAGTTCCCTTGCCTTACATGTTTTGCATTGTTTGGTCGTGTAGTTTTTAAAACGGTACGACACTTCGCCTAAGCTGTTTTTAGCATTGTGCCAATATTTGTTGGAAGCGAGGGTGTGCCCTTGTGGGCAGGTGTAGGTGTCATTTTCTTTGTTGTAAGTGAAATTTTCAACATCGTAACCGGGGTTTGGGGCATGTGAGGCACCTGCAAGTGTTGGTATGGCAACAATGGTGTTTATGTCCAGGGAGTCGGCAATGGCCAGTTCACTGCCGGTATGGTAGCCTTTGTCGAACAGTGCTGTAAATGTGTTATGGCGCAGTATCGATTTAGTACGTCTCAACATACTGCCCATGGCTTTTTTGTCGTTACTGTTTGTTATTTTGTAGTCGATGGGTATGTTGTTGCCTGCATCTACTATGGTCTGTGCCGTGTAGGCCACTTCGGTAATGTTGTTGCGGGTAATGAGGTGCCTGCTGTCTGGGTCGCTGGTCGATATCTGGGGTTGACCGCTTTCTTTTAGTTTTTGTTCCAAGTTTTGATAATCTTTTTTACGCTTTTCTTGTTTTTTGATTTCCTCTTTTATTTCTTCTTTGTCACCGTCGTTTTCCTCTAAAGCATTATTGTATTCTTCCAGTTTGTTGTCGATGTATGCCAGGTGGCGGTCAATTTTCTTTTGGTTGTAGTTGTTTTTTTTGCTGTTTTGTGCCCTGAGTTTAGTGCTGTCGCCAGCAATGAGGGTGCCACCTATCAGGTTGAAGTATTGTGCCATTTTCACTGTTTGTCGGAACACCCCTTTTATGGCTTTTTTGTTGTCGCGCCTAAAATTAGATATGGTATTATGGTCGGGCGCAAGGTGTTTTAAAAGCCATAATACTTCGATGTTGCGCTTGCACTCTTTTTCTAACTGCCTAGACGAACGGATGCGGTTCATATAGCCATAAATGAACAGCTTGATCAAATCGGCCGGGTGGTATGCCGGCCTGCCATTTTCGTCAAAACTTATATCAAACCCTAATTCGCCAAGGTCGAGCTTTTCTACAAACAGGTCGATAAGGCGCACCTCATTGTCATGGGCAATGGCTTCGTCGATGGAGACCGGGAACAGGAGGGTTTGGGCCCTGTTTTGTCCTTGAATGAATTTCATGCAATAAAGATAACATATAATAT
>JASMTI010000121.1:0-11986 GCA_041694375.1 Bacteroidales bacterium
ACTCATTTATATCGGCTTTATCTTCAACCGTTGAAAGTTCAACCAAGCCTTTATTGCAGTAATAATCGAAGTCGTCATCCATATCGAGCACATAAGCAATTCCACCGCTCATACCGGCAGCGAAATTTCTGCCCGTATTGCCAAGTACAGCTACACGCCCACCGGTCATGTATTCGCAACAGTGGTCGCCGGTACCTTCAACAACAGCAATTGCCCCTGAATTACGAACCGCAAAACGCTCGCCAACAACCCCGCGTATAAACACTTTACCACTTGTGGCCCCGTATAAAGTTGTATTACCTACAATAATATTTTGTGCAGGATCGAAAGTTGATTTCGAGCGGGGAACAACAGTAATGCGCCCACCTGACAACCCTTTGCCAAGGTAGTCGTTCGAGTCGCCCTGTAACCTCAGCGAAACACCCTTCGCCAGAAAAGCCCCAAAACTTTGCCCCGCCGAACCATGGAATATACAATTGATGGTATCATCGGGCAAACCTTTTTCGCCGTAGCGTTTTGATATTTCGCCAGAAAGCATTGAGCCTACCGAACGGGTTATATTGTTAATATCTTTTTCAATCCACACCCTTTGCTGACTTTTAATGGCTGCATTAGCCTCGCGAATCAATGTACGATCCATGTGGTCGTCTAAGTTCAGTTTATTAGGCTGTGTATTACGTATCGCAAATATCTCGGCTTCTTTTGGCTTGTAAAGTATTTTATCGAAATCAATTTTTGTAGATTTCCAGTTTTGAACTTCAGGATCTACTTCTAACAGGTCGGGACGCCCAACAATTTCGTCAAGGCTCCTGAATCCCATTTGTGCAAGGTATTCACGTACTTCTTCAGCAATAAACCGGAAAAAATTAACAACGAAATCAGACTTACCAATGAAACGCGCCCTCAGTTTTTCATCCTGCGTGGCAATGCCCATCGGGCATGTGTTCATGTGGCATTTGCGCATCATCACACAACCAAGTACAATTAATGCACTGGTGCTAAAACCAAATTCCTCACCACCTAAACAAGCCATCTTTACAACATCAAGCCCCGTTTTAAGCTGCCCGTCAACCTGCAATTTAACACGTCGGCGCAAATCGTTCATTACCAGTGTTTGCTGAGTTTGAGAGATGCCTAATTCGGGTGGCAGCCCCGCATGTTTAATCGAACTTGCAGGCGATGCACCTGTTCCGCCATCGTAACCAGCAATGATAATAATATCAGAAAATGCTTTAGCTACCCCGGCAGCCACGGTCCCAACCCCGTCAACCGACACCAGCTTAACTGAAACATTTGCTTTGGGGTTTGTACATTTTAAGTCGTATATCAACTGTGCCAAATCCTCAATCGAATAAATATCGTGGTGTGGCGGTGGGGAAATCAAGGTAATTCCAGGTGTTGAATTTCGTGTTTTAGCAATAATTTTATTCACTTTAAACCCGGGCAGCTGGCCCCCTTCGCCGGGTTTTGCACCCTGTGCCACTTTAATCTGTATTTCCTCGGCATTGGTCAGGTAGTTATTGGTCACCCCAAAACGCCCCGATGCAATTTGCTTTATCTTACTATTCTTAATTGTCCCAAAGCGGGCAGGATCTTCTCCACCTTCGCCGGTATTGCTGCGCCCGCCAATTGTATTCATCGCAATTGCAAGAGCTTCGTGCGCTTCTTTACTAATAGAACCATACGACATTGCCCCGGTAACAAACCGCTTTGTAATAGCCTCAACCGGTTCAACTTCCGAAATATCAATTGGTTTTCGCCCTTCTTTCAACTTGAGGAAACCACGTATAAAATGGGTTTTGTTTTCCTCATCAATCCGCTTCGAAAACTCCTTATATTTTTTGTAATCGTTTGTTCGCGTACTCCATTGCAGGAGCCCTATTGTTTCGGGGTTCCATGCATGGCGCTCGCCATCACGGCGGTAGTGGTAAATACCTTCGTTTTTTAACTGATACTTTTTATTAACCTGACTAAAAGCTTTTTCATGAAACATTAAAGCTTCTTTTGCAAGCTCAGGCAAACCCACACCGCCAATACGCGAGGGTGTGCCACGGAAATACTTATCAATAAGATCGTTGTTTATGCCCAGGGCTTCAAAAATTTGAGCACCATGATAACTGCGCAAAGTTGAAATTCCCATTTTTGAGAATGTCTTCAACAAACCTTTTTCAACTGCCTTGATATAATTTTTCCGTGCATCGCTATATGATATGTTGATGTGTCCCGTTTTAACCAGATCATCAATTGCAGCATAAGCCAGGTACGGGTTTACAATGCTTGCGCCGTATCCCAGCAACAAAGCGAAATGCATCACCTCCCGTGCTTCGGCTGTTTCAACAATAATACCAATTTGCATACGCTTTTTAGCTTGTATCAAATGATGATGCACAGCGGCAGTTACAAGCAATGATGGCATTGCTGCCATATCTTTATCGATACAACGGTCGGACAGTATAATGAAGTTTTTCTCCTCATCCACTGCTTTTTCAACCTGTAGTAAAATATTTTCGAGCGCTTTTTTAAATCCTTTCTCCCCATCTTTAACCGGGAAGGTCATAGGGATGGTCGCATGTGAAAAATAATCATCTTTTATATCTTTGATTTTTCCCAAATCGGTATTGGTAATAATCGGATGACGAACACGGATCATCTTCACATGCTCGGGATTATCTTCGAGTATATTTTTATTCAACGACCCGATGTAATTGGTAAGCGACATCACCAGTTCTTCACGTATAGGGTCGATAGCCGGGTTGGTTACCTGGGCAAACAACTGCTTGAAGTAATTGAAAAAGCGCTGTGGCTTTTCAGAAAATGCGGCCAGCGGTGTATCGTTACCCATCGAGGACGTTGGTTCAACACCATTGGTTGACATTCCCTTAATAATAACCCTTATGTCTTCTTTTGAGTATCCAAACTCGTTAAGATAGGTTTCATAGTCGCCGCCCATGGTAGAAGGCACACGTTGCTGTACTTCGATATCTTCAAGTGAAATACGGTTTTCGTTGATCCAGTTTTGATAAGGGTTACGTTGGGTCAGTTCTTTTTTCACTTCCTGGTCGGGAATGATAATACCGAGCTTCGTATCAACCAATAAAATTTTACCCGGTTTCAGACGGCCCTTTTCCCGAATATGCTCAGGTGGGAATTCCTGAACGCCAACTTCAGAACCCATTACAATCATATCGTCATGTGTAACCACATAACGCGAAGGACGGAGCCCGTTACGGTCGAGCGTACCACCAATGTACCTGCCATCAGAAAACACGATAGAGGCAGGGCCATCCCATGGTTCCATTATGGTAGAATGGTACTCGTAAAATGCTTTTAAACTATCGGGGATTGGGTTTTTATCATTGAACGATTCAGGTATCATCATACACAAGGCATGCGGCATGGGCCTTCCGGCCATAAATAAAAATTCAAGCACATTATCAAACGAAGCCGAATCACTTTTACCGGGCTCAATAATTGGCAATACTTTTTTAAGGTCTTCACCAAACACCTCAGATTTTAACAACGACTCGCGCGCCTGCATCCACAAACGGTTACCACGAACGGTATTTATTTCGCCATTGTGCGCAACAATACGGAATGGCTGGGCCAGGCTCCAGGTTGGAAAGGTATTGGTACTAAAGCGTGAGTGAACCATCGCAATGGCACTCTCAAAATCGGGATCAGCCAAATCGTGAAAATAATCAGGTAGTTGCCCGGGCGTAAGCATCCCCTTAAACACCATCACTTTTGTTGAAAGACTCGGAAAGTAAAAATCACCTTTGTTTTTTAGTTTCGAGTTATGTATGGCATGCTCGCTTAATTTACGTACCACGTACAACTTACGCTCAAGGGTTTCTTGTTCCCGCTTCACAGTTGACCTTATAAAAACCTGCACAATTTTAGGCTCGGCACGTAAAGCTATCTCTCCAGGTGCTTTAGAATCTACTGGCACATCACGAACGTGAAACAGTTCAAGCTGCTCTTCTTCGCAATATTTAGCCAAAGTTGATATACATAAATCAGACTCTTTCTTCTGCTTTGGAAGAAATAACAGTCCAGTTCCGTATTGCCCTACTTCCGGAACATCAACCCCAATTTTTTTAATAAACCCATGGGGTATTTGTACCTGTACACCAGCACCGTCGCCTGTTTTCGAGTCTGCCCCGGTTGCCCCCCTGTGGTCCATCCTTTCTAAAACTTCAAGACCCCGTTTTACTATATCATGGCTTTTACGACCTTTAATATCGGCAACAAAGCCAATACCACAGTTATCATGTTCATTTTCCGGGCTATAAAGCCCCTGAACTTCTGGTAATCCTTTTTGAATACTCATATCAAAATGTTTTCGCATCAATTATTTAGCTTCTTGTTATTTTTAATAACCATATCAAATGGCAGCAAAAAGCTTTTTTCCCAAAATTGTGACATCAAAACTAAATAATAAACCAACAAAAAACAATTTTACATTTTTTCCAATATTTACATGTCATTTAGTCATATTATAATCCATTTCACGAAAACAACAAAAAAACACGCTTATCTTACTGTTATACTAATCATTACACAAACGAACACACCAATCCTTAAGCATAATACACAACTTACATAAAATCAAACAAAACAAACTTATTTCGCATAGATGTTCTTACTATGCTCTTCTATGCTTTTAAAAGTTTTTATCACTGATTTTATGAGATTTACAATACTCGATAAAAACAAAAGACCACCATTAAAAGGTGGTCTTTTGTTAATTTTACATTACGAAAAAATAATATTTTATCAATTCTATCTTTTTGAAAATAAATCAGTCAAAGATTGTTCAACTTTCTGAAAATCGAACGAAGAAATGATTGTTTCCATTTTCATTTCAATTTTGTCATTACATAAATTTCCAATACTACCTTCATGAACATGTTTCACTTTTTTCACAGGCATATAATCTCCATCAAAAATTTTATGTGCAACATGTTTATATGCGTCCCTGAAGGGCATGCCACCATTTACCAACTTATTTACTTCCTCAACACTAAAAATGGCATCATATTTTTTATCATCAATAATTTTAGTATTTAGCTTCATATGCTCTGAAGCGTAAGCTGCAATGCGCAAACAACTTTTCAATTCTTCAAATGATGGTATAAAAACTTCTTTTATAATTTGCAGGTCCCTAAAATAACCACTTGGCAAATTATTGGTCATTAATACGATATCATTGGGCAATGCCTGTATTTTATTACAATGGGCACGTAAAAGCTCAAAAACATCGGGATTCTTTTTGTGCGGCATAATGCTGGAGCCTGTGGTCATATTATCGGGCAATGAAACAAAACCAAAATTTTGACTGGTAAAAAGACAAACGTCAAAAGCCATTTTGGATAATGTTGAAGCGATAGAAGACAGTGCAAATGCAATCGACTTCTCAACCTTTCCGCGTCCCATCTGAGCGTAAACCACGTTATAGTTCATTTGGTCAAAACCAAGCAAATCGGTGGTCATTTGACGGTTAATCGGAAAACTTGATCCATAACCTGCTGCCGATCCCAACGGGTTTTGGTTGGTTATTTTCCACGCTGCATTCAGAAGCTGCAAATCGTCGGTAAGGCTTTCGGCATAAGCACCAAACCATAACCCGAACGATGAGGGCATGGCCACCTGCAGATGCGTATAACCTGGAATTAAAATATCTTTGCCTTCATTACTACGCTTTACAAGCAAATTAAACAAGTCATTGGTCAACCCTACAATCTGTTGAATTTCGTTTCGTGCATATAGTTTAAGGTCGAGCAGCACCTGATCGTTGCGCGAACGTCCGCTATGAATTTTCTTGCCAACATCGCCCAGCGTACGGGTAAGCATCAGCTCAACCTGAGAGTGTACATCCTCAATTCCATCTTCAATATAAAAATCACCCGCAATGGCTTTATCATATATTTTTGTCAATTCACTCAACAACCCTGGCAACTCATCTTCAGCAATAAGCCCGATTGAGTGTAGCATTTTCACATGGGCTATCGACCCCAAAACATCGAAAGGTGCCAGGTATAAATCTAAATCACGATCTTTCCCAACGGTAAATTTTTCAATTAATTCATCAACAGGAATACCCTTCTCCCATATTTTTTCGGCATGTTGTTTTTGAGTGTCCATAGCGTTTTCGTAAAAAGTGAATTACAAAAATAAAACATTTAGAACAAACTAAAGGATAAACTTTTAAAAGATACACCAACTATGCAACAATAATAATTTTATTTATTGTTTGGATTTAACAAAACATAAAACTATCTTAACCGATCTAAATCCTGATCAAGATATTTCACCATGCCCAATCTAAGCACAATAGGCCAGTTATATAGTCAAAACGACAAAGCCCAAATGCTTTTTATCTTTCTGGCAGTAGCACTTACAACTGTTTTTTTTGCTCTATATCTCTCCAAAAAAAACAGGATGAAAAAAGAGAGGGAAAAACACCATCAGGATATTCTCAAAAAAGATATAGACAATAAAGAATTAAAAAAAGAAATAAAACACAGAACAAAAAATTTGAAACTTGCCTTGCAAAAGGCAGAAGAAGCCAACCGACTAAAAAGCCTCTTTTTGGCAAATATGAGCCACGAAATACGCACCCCGCTCAACAGCATCATTGGATTTTCAGAACTCTTAACTGACAATAGTTATGACGAACAATCGAAAAAACAGTTTTCTCAACAAATTGACCGCAATAGTCGGCACCTGCTTGAACTTATCGATCAGATTTTTCATCTTGCCATTATTGAGACCGGAAAAACAAGGATCAATATAAAAGAAACCAACCTTATAAAACTGTTAAAAAAGCAGGAAAAAAGAGCCATAAAAAAACTGGGAGAATACAACAAAGATATTTCTTTTGTTTTAAAAACAGACCCCCATGGCAGCATTTCAACAGATAAAGAAAAATTAAACCTGATACTCAACAACCTTATCGACAATGCCATAAAATTCACGGATGAAGGCAAAATAGAGTTGCAATGCACACGGAAAGAAAACAATTACATTTTTCAGGTAAAGGACACCGGATGCGGCTTAAAGGATGATGAATATGACATCATCTTCGATCCCTTCATGCAGGGATCTGAAACACTAAAAAAAATAAAAGGGGGTTCAGGCCTTGGACTATCAAACGTTAAAAACTATGTGATTTTGTTGGGTGGCAAAGTTTGGTGTACACAAAACTCACCACAAGGAAGCATTTTTTGCTTCACCCTCCCGGCTCCGCCTGTTGAAAAAGAAGATCAAAGCAAGTTGTTTCAGTTCCAACTATTTAATAATTAAACCGGAGAGTAAATCAACATACAATTTTATCCCACTTTTTATTTCTTCAGGGTATATGAACTCATTTGCTGTATGCGAGCGGGCTGAATCTCCCGGGCCCATTTTCACTGAAGGGTACTTCATCAACGATTGGTCACTTAATGTAGGTGACCCATAGCATTCAATCCCCATCGACTTAACTTTTTCAACAAAGGGGTGGTCAAGATTAATCCCCGAAGAATTCAAACGCCGGGACCTCGGTTTCACATCACATTCCATGAGGTTTTTAATGATTTCAATAACTTCATCGTTAGAATAGCGTTCGTTAGTCCGAACATCAACTACAAACCTGCATGTATCAGGAACCACGTTGTGTTGAAAACCAGCCTCAACCTGTGTTACCGTCATTTTTACCTCACCCAGCACTTCCGAAACCTTGTCATACTTATAATTTTTAATCTTATTTATCTCATCGAGTGCCAGGTAAATACTGTTAACCCCTTCATTTCGGGCTGCATGTCCGGCTTTGCCGTGCACCGTACAATCAATAACCAAAAGGCCTTTTTCAGCTACGGCAAGTTTCATTTCGGTAGGTTCGCCTACTATTGCAAAATCAACCTTTTCGAGCTTATTCACCAATAATGCCATGCCATTTTTCCCCGAACTCTCCTCTTCGGCAGTGGCAGCATATATTAAATTAAAAGGCAGCTCTTTTTGATGGTAGAAATATAAAAATGTTGCCATTAAAGATACCAATGGGGCACCTGCATCGTTACTGCCCAAGCCAATAATTTTATCATCCTTTTCGGTAGGTGTAAATGGATCAAAGCTCCAGTCGTCAACAGGTTTTACAGTATCGATATGAGAATTTAAAAGTATGACAGGCTTATTATTGTCCCAATATTTATTTTTGCACCAAGTATTATTTTTTAATATATAAAGATCCACACCATGCGATGATAAATACGCTCGTATTACCTCAGCAGCATTTTGTTCTTTCCCGGACAAAGAAGGGGTTGCTATCAGTTTTTTCAATAATGAAATACTCCCGGTGTATAAATCGTCTATCATGTTTGACTGTATTTTCCGGCTAAATTATACACATTATCTTAAATTTCAAACAAAAGCACCTTCAACACCCTGTTGTTTATTTAACTATTATTTTTTGGGTCATATAATAATCGTCATTTCGTAATACAACAATGTACGTCCCGCTGTCAATATTTTCGATATCAATTACCTGAAAATGTTTTGTTATCTTCTTTGTCATTTGAACCTGCCCAAGCACATTGAGCAACGAAAAATCGAGCGGAAGCTCAACATCACCATCAATAACGAGGTGTAATTTATCGTTAACCGGATTAGGAAATAAATCGAACGTGATATTTTCAAATTTATCAACATTTAATGGGCTACTTACATTAAAAACGAAAGAAGTATCAACCGGACTAAAGTTATCATTTCCGGGTTGTTCCACTTCCAGTACCACATCCCCTTTGCCTTGCACAATTATTGAATCTTCAAGCACTTGAATAATCTCTTCATCTGATGATTCAATATAAAATAACGTTAAACCTGAAGATGCTACAAAATTGCTGTATGAAATGCTTTGACGGGTTGTTATTGAATCTGAAAGTGTTGTTTCTATTGTTTGTTCTGCCTTTTGAATGGTTAATGCATGCGAAACTTTTTCAGCAGGCATCCAAAAATCATTTCCAACTTGACGGGCAAATACCAACAATGTACCTGCAGATTGTATTAATAATGTATCACCCTGTATATCTGCAATTTCATTATCAGAAACATCAAAGCTCACTTCAAGCCCTGATGAAGATTCAGCCTCGAGAAGTAACATTTCATCTCCATAAGCAACGGATCCAAGCGAATCGAAACGAATTTCCTGCAAACCTTTTTTAACAACACAAACCACGGTGTCGCTCACTGAATTCCATTTATCATTGCCCTCCTGTTTGATTATTATATTTGTAAGACCGACCCCGACAATATTAAAGTACTGATTTTCTTGAACCAAAACATCCTTTCCCGTTATTTCATAGTTTAATTCTAAATTACTAGTAGCTTCTGCTGTTAAATCAAATACTGAATCGTTATAAAACCTCTTAATCGAATCGGGGGCATTTATAATTTGCTGGTTTGCCTTCACAACATTAATATTTTTATATACCCTCGCAGCCTCCAAATAACAACTATTTCCCGGCTGAAAAGCATAAACCGGCTCCATGCCAACATTCTTAACGAAAAGCGAATCGCTACTTATCTCGAAAAATTCATCTTTAAAAGTACCATATTGTAAAGGCAAGCCTGAAGTAGCAGAACCTGTAAAACGATATGGTTCCAATCTATATTCAACTTCTGGAATTACATCTTGATTTTCAATCAGGTAAAAATCAACCAATTCCTGCTCAATCTTCTGTACATCGTACCATTCAGTATAAGCCTGGGCTATAGCTTCATTATCACCACCTGAATTTTCATCAATAACCGTTTCAACAACCCGCAAGCTGTAACCACAAAGCTCTTCATCAATAAATATGGAATCGCCAGTGGTTTCAACAACAATTATGGTATCCCCCATATTAGCTTCCCATTCATATGAATACTCAAATTCGGCTTCATAAATACCATCTAACGAATCGACCCAAACTCCCTGTTCTATTCCTGAGATATAACTATTAAACCGGGGAGCATCAGATAAAGATGGCGACTCAACTGCTATCGGGGCATCATTTTCACAAAACATTTTCACAAAAGCCAATGCACCGTAACTATAATCATATCCATCATATACTATAACTTCTATTTCGCGAGTAGAATCAGCCAAAGGCGCATCATTATCGTTACGGTACTCAATATTATGAATTATGCTGTCCCACATAAAATTTGATTGCGCATCAACCATTTCAACAACCAATGAATCAGAAAAGTTACCATAAACAGACATATTGGCAATATCACCGGTATAAACGATGTATTCATCGTCGTCAAACCATTGCTTTTCAAGTGTCACTATAAGCTTTTTTATTACATCGCCATCGGCATCACTTATTTCAAGATCAGCATCAGCAATTATACCACCTTTATTTTGCTCAACAAGTGAAAATTCATAGTTAAATCCATTTCTCCCTGAGCTGTTATCGGCATCAAGGTCTACAATCGGCACTCCATTTTGCGTTGAAAAAGAATGAGTTTCAGAATAAGACACCCCAACAGAGTTCTCTGCAAAAACCTTGAAGAAAATCGTATCTGGTCCTGGCAAATCCTTTAAATTAATATAAAACTCTTCACTCTCAACCCAGCTACCCTCATCACGGACTTCCACTACATCATTTTCAGGAAAAACTGAATCGGTTGACCACACCACCCCCTGAGACATAATTAATGAATCGTTCATCTTGGTCACCAAACCGCTAATCCGGGCACTATTTCTTTTAATATCATCAACATTAATATAAGTTACTTCAGGTAAGCCAGGTGCAGTACGAAACTGAAACTCTTCTCCTGTCCCTGTACCTTCATCACTGTGTACAAAAGGTCTTGCGTAATAAGATTGATATGGTTCAAGCCCTGTAATCTCTACCTCATAAACATCCGTAGCATCCATACTTACCTGCTCATGATCCGAGCCCTGTGGGTCAGGAAAGTGATCCCACCAAATCCCCCTTTCTCCAACAACAGAACCATTATTATCAATAATTTGTGCACATAAAACAGCAGAAGTTGATGATACTGTGACAACACCACATGATTCAACTTCAGGGGGCAACCCACGAGTTGTAAACGACCAAACATCACTACTTGTATTTTCTTCTTCATCTCGTGCTACGATTTTCCAATAATATGTCGTTTTAGGTTCAAGCCCTGATAACCTTTTATAATTATAAAAAGTAGAGCTATTTAATGTTCCACCAGAAGACTTGTCAAAATATATCCAATATTGCAGATCATCGCCATTCGGATCGCCCCCTGTCCATTGTAGAAGGGGAGACAAACTAACTGAAACCGCATCGTCTGAAGGACTGGGAGACCCTGGTTTATAAGGGGGTAAGTTTGTACTCCCACCCGTTATAGCCACATCATCAACATACATCCATTGTTCTTTGGCTGGATCTAAATTCTCCTGAATAAACATCAACCTTACTATTTGCCCCTCGTAAGCTGATATATCAGCATAATAATTCACCCACCCTGAATCATTATAATCATCTTTAAAAAAACTTATTAGTGACTCACTACCGTATTGAGAGTATAGAATTGCTTTCTGTATATTATAACCAGACGGCTCTGGAGTATAACGCTTTACCCAAAAATCAATCATTCCGTCAGCCGGCACTTCAAATGTCATTGAAGCCACATTATTAGATTTTGAAGAAAAACCTTCAGCCGAAAGCTGAATACTATAAGAACCTGTGTGACTCTCTGAAACTGATATTGATGAATTACCAAATAAACTGAAATTGCCTTTGCCTGTCTCAAATCCATCCATAAAAGGTATCGCTATAGTTCTAGCCTCTACTGGCTCAATACCCATAATCGCGGACTGATTATTTGTATAGTCGCGATCCGAAGGTGTTAATGAACTAAGCAGAAAATTACCATTTGCATAACCACCCCACCCCCAGTTAAAATGAAAATAATCACCTGCATACCCATCACAAATAAAAGCATGTCCACTTGAAAGCGA
>JASMTI010000122.1:0-1019 GCA_041694375.1 Bacteroidales bacterium
CCGTTTAATCTTACATCAGGGTAGGCTTCTTTTATTAGCTGGTAAAATCTATCAGAACATTTCAGTAACCAGTTGTTGTTTTCGGTTAATTTTTCGGTTGCAATCTTGCAAGCAGCTCCCAGCCCCACTATCGAGGCAACATTTTCTGTGCCGGGACGTAAGCCCAGCTCTTGTCCTGCTCCAAAAAGTATGTTTTGCAGTTTTATATGGGAAGCTACGAACAAGGCACCACAACCAGTCGGACCATACAATTTATGTCCGGCCATGGAAAGCATGTCCACTTTCATTTTTTGCACATCAACTGCAATTTTTCCACAACTTTGGGCGGCATCGGTATGAAAAACGGCATTATTGGCATGGGCAATTTCAGCTAACTGAGAAATCGGTTGAATTGCTCCAGTTTCGTTGTTGGCGTGCATTATGGAAACCAAAATTGTATTTGGTTGTATGGCTTTTCTTAATGCTTCTGGTTCTACCTGACCTGTACGGTTAACTGGTAGATAGCTTATTTGGAAGCCTCTGGTTTCCAAGTAGGAACAAACATTTAAAATAGCCGGGTGCTCGATTTGACTAGTAATGATGTGATTTCCCTTCCTGCGATTAGCTAAAGCATAGCCAATTAGTGCCAGATTATTACTTTCGGTACCACCGCTAGTAAAAATTATCTGTGAAGGATAACAGTTAAGCAAATTTGCTACTTGCTGGCGTGCTTTTCCTAATGCTAAACGCATTTGCTGGCCGTAAGCATGCAAGCTGGAAGGGTTGCCATAAATTTTTCCCAAATAAGGTTGCATGGCAGTTGCAGCCTCTGGCGCTAAAGGTGTGGTCGCGTTATAATCTAAATATATCATATATTTTCCTTTATAACTAAAATTGGAACTGATTGGTTGATTGGCAAGTTTTTTAATGAAAACAAAAAACTACAATTTGACATTGTGAAAGATTGCCTTATATTAATTACAAAAATGATAAGGAGTAAAAACAATGGAACATTTGACAACAGAAACTTTCAAGGAGAA
>JASMTI010000123.1:0-12911 GCA_041694375.1 Bacteroidales bacterium
TTTTTAACATTAACAACTGCGGATTTGAGGTTAATTCATCTTTATTGGTGTTTTTATCCTATTTTTTTGCCAACTCGTATGTTTGTTCTTTAATATATTGTGCCCACTCTTTTGGGCGTTTTGTTTTATCGAATTTAGTAAAAGGTAAAGGCTTTCCAAAGCGTATGGTAAATGTTTTATTTTTATGTTTGAACATTTCGTCAACTAAGAATAGCATTTCGATATTGAATTTTATTCTTAGGAATTTGCGAATATTGGCCAACCTGTAAAAACGGTTTGTATTACGGCCACCAAAGTGGATAGGTACAATGTTTAATTTGTACTGAACCGCTTTTTGAACAAAGTGTTTTTGCCATTCGAGGTCTTTTATTACTCCATTTGTTTTACGTGAACAAAGGCCGGCCGGAAAAATTAATACCTGGTCGTCCGATTCGTATAGTTCATCAACATGTTTTATGGAATCGCGGGCCTGTCCGCCTACCTTGTTTACAGGTACAAACCACTGGCTGAGTGGTGTTATGGCCATCAAGAAATCGTTTATTAATACCCGGGTGTTCCCAAACTTTTCGTTTAAGATTTTTAAGAGAAGAACACCATCAAGGCCTCCGAGCGGATGGTTGGAAACAAACATGTAACGGCCATCTGAAGGTAAGTTTTCTTCTCCTTCAATGTTAAATTTAATGTTGAGCATTTTTATAGCTTCTTCAACAAATTCGAGTCCTTTCAGGTGTCCGTATTCTTGAAGGAAGTTATTTAGTTCATCAATGTGAAGTAGTTTGCCGAGCCAGTTGTAAACAAACTGAGGGAGCCTGTTCGCGAGTTTTTCGTTTTTACTTCGCACAAGTTCCTTAATATCAATTGGCTCAAGTTTGTTCCCCTGTTTGTCCCCTGCCATTTTTAAAATTTTAGCGTCGAAATGTAACAATTTTTTTAAAAAGATGATAATTGTTACTTAAAATACAGCCTTATAAACAAATTGTTGATAAGTTTTTGGGTTTTTCAAGTGGAACAGGGTGGAATAAAGTGGAATAAAATTGTAATAAAGTGGAATATGTTTTATTTTTGAATAAAATTTATAACGAGAATATGCCGGTTTTCTCAAATCAATATCATGCAACAGTAGACGACAAGGGGCGCGTAGTGCTTCCTGCTGCCTACAAGCGCGAGATGGGGGAGGCTTTTAACAGGGTGTTTGCAATTGAGGTTGACCCTTACGAAAAGTGCCTTAACCTCTATCCGTTAAGCTCATGGGAGAAACGCCTGGCTTTTATTCGTTCCCGTTTAAACCCGAATGACCCGCGGCATAGCCGGTTGCTCGATAAATTTTACCAAAGTTTTGTAAAAACAAATGTGGCAGAAAACGGGCGGGTAAACATACCCAATTCGTTTCTTGAAAAAATGGGGATTGACCGCGAAGTTGTGTTTACAGGCCAGGGCGACCGTATAAGGTTGTGGGAGGCAAGGGCATACGAGGCTGCTATGCTGCCCGACGAAGAATATCCGGCATTGTTCGAAGAACTGCTGGGGGGCGGCATGAACCCCAATGACCAATTAACTAATGACCAATGACTAGCAACTAATTGAAATGACTAATAACTATCACATACCGGTTTTATTAAATGAATGCATCGAAGGGCTGGACATAAAGCCCGACGGTGTATATGTTGATGTGACCTATGGTGGTGGTGGTCATTCGGCAAAAATATTAGAAAAACTTACAACCGGTAAGCTTGTTGCTTTTGACCAGGATGTGGATGCCCTGGCAAATGTGCCACACGATGAAAGGTTGATATTTGTTCAGCACAATTTTAAATATCTCAAAAATTTTCTTGCTTATTATGGCTTTGGGCAGGTTGATGGTGTCCTGGCCGACCTGGGGGTTTCATCGCACGACTTTGATGAGGCTTCCCGTGGTTTTTCGTTCCGCTTTGATGCACCACTCGATATGAGGATGAACCAAACCGGGGTGCTCAATGCAGCAAGGGTTGTCAATGAATACGACGAGGCTGAACTGATTCGTATTTTTAAACAATATGGTGAGTTGAAAAGTGCGCGGAGGGCTGCAGCCGAAATTGTAAAAGCACGGGAAGAAAGCCCGGTTAACACAACAACCCGGTTGAAGGAGGTGCTTGAAAAGCTGGTGCCACAAAAGGCGTCTTCAAAGTTTCTGGCAAAAGTATTTCAGGCACTGCGTATTGAAGTGAACGGCGAGATTGATGTGCTCCGTAATCTTTTAACCGATTCATACGATGTTTTAAAGCCGGGTGGGCGCTTTGTTGTGATGAGTTATCATTCGCTTGAAGACCGATTGGTAAAAAATTTCTTTCAACGTGGCGGGTTTGATAAGAATGTGGAAAAAGATTTTTATGGTAACCCGAAAACAAAATTTAAAATAATTGAAAAGTTAATTGTGCCCGACGATGATGAAATTGAAATGAATTCGAGGGCACGAAGTGCAAAATTAAGGGTGGCTGAAAAAAAATAATGGAAAAAAAAGGCAAACATAAAAAAGTTGGGTTCCGGGAGGTGATTCTCGGTAGCATTTTCCTGAATAAAGAGGTTATGCGTTGGCTTCCTTTTGTTGGTATGCTTGTAATAATGGGACTGCTGATGATATCGAACCGTTTTAAAGGTGAGAAAATATTGCGGGAGTTGGTTGTGGTGCAAGAAGAAGTAAAAGAATTGCGTTCAGAGTCGGCTACAATTGAAGCCGAACTTATGAATATGAGCCGTTATTCCGAGATTTTGAAAAGTGTTAATAAAAAAGGTTTGGGGCTAAAACAGCCAACCGAACCACCTGTGAAAATAAAAATTGACAACTAATATATGGATTTGCGTCGTATCATATTGGCCCGTTATTCGATTGTGCTGGCATTGGTGCTGGTATTTTCGGTGTTGGTGGTAGGTCGTATCGTATATATACAAATGTCAACCGGCGATAAGTGGGAGGGAAAACTTCAGACGCTTGAAAATAAAACGGAAGTAATTTATGGTGACCGCGGTAATATATGTAGTGTCAATGGCCGTGTTTTGGCAACTTCGGTGCCGTTTTATGAAATTCGTTTCGACCTTGCTGCCCCTGGTGTTGGGAAAGTATTTAACGACCAGGTTGGGGCTTTGGCCACTGAGTTGGCAAATGTGTTTACCGACCGTTCTGCATGGCAGTTTAAATCCCAATTAAAAAAAGCTTATAAGAATAAAGAGCGTTACCACTTGATCCATCCCCGAAAGGTGAATTACGATGAACTGCAACGTATTGAGGAGTTTCCAATATTTGAGCGGGGACCGTACAAAGGTGGTTTTATTGCTGAGCAGGAATACATCCGCTTTACTCCACATGGCAACTTGGCCTACCGCACCATTGGGCTTATGAACAAAGGTGCTTATGGCGGTATGCTCGGGAGTATTGGGATTTCGGGGATTGAAGCTCAATTTGAGGGATATTTACGTGGCGAAGAGGGTATCGCTGTGCGTCAGAACTTGTCTGGCCGTTGGGTGAACATCAGCACTGTGGAACCGGAGAATGGCAATGACATCATTACAACCATTGATATTTATTTGCAGGATGTAGTAGAAAATGCACTGCGGAAGCAATTGGTCAAAAGCGATGCTAAATATGGTACAGCTATTTTAATGGAGGTTGAAACCGGTAAAGTAAGGGCAATTTCGAACCTTACCCGTCAAAACGAAAATTATGCCGAGACTTATAATTGGGCCATTGGGCACCAGGGGTGCACCGAGCCGGGATCTACCTTTAAGCTTGTGTCGTTAATGGTTGCCCTTGATGAGGCAGGTGTTGATACTTCGGATGTTTATGATGTTGAGGATGGAAAATGGAAAATATACGACCGTACAATATATGATAGTGATTATGGTTATGGTGAGCACGGGGAAATGACAGTGAAAGAAATTTTTGAACATTCATCAAACGTGGGGCTTGCTAAAATAATTGAAGATAAATATGGTGACCGCCCGCGTGAATTTGTCGACCGCTTATATAACCTTGGGTTAAACCGTCCATTGGGATTGGGTTTTAAAGGTGAAGCAAACCCTTCGGTTAAGTACCCTTCCGATAAAAACTGGTGGGGGACTTCATTGGCTTATATCGCCCATGGTTACGAAGTAAAGCTTTCACCCTTGCACGTGCTTTCATTTTATAATGCTGTGGCAAACAATGGTAAAATGATGAAGCCTATGTTTGTAGAGTCAGTTCAGGCCAATGGTAAAACAGTTAGCACTTTTAAGCCCGAAGTAATCCGCAATTCAATTTGTTCTGATGGGACCATCGGTAAATTACAAAGTATGCTCGAAGGTGTGGTTTTGCGGGGTACAGCCCGAAATTTACAGTCCGATTTATATTCTTTTGCGGGGAAAACAGGCACAGCCAAGGTGCTCGATGCCGAACTGGGATATGCACACCGCAAATACAGGGCTTCCTTTGCCGGGTATTTTCCTGCCGATAATCCAAAATATTCTTGTATCGTAGTGGTTGCCGAGCCCCAAAAAGGTTCTTTTTATGGTGGTTCAGTGGCGGGGCCGGTATTTCGTGAAATTGCCGATTGCGTGTATACAACCGATTTGTCGCTCGATATTGCACAAAACGCAGATGATTCCGATATAAAGAAGCTGCCGGATGTGATGCATGGCGATGCATTAAAAACTTTGAATGTATTTAATGAACTAAATATTCCGTATTCCGGAAATACTGACCAGGCCGACTGGGTTAAAGTGAACGAAAATAACCAACAGGCCGGCCTGGAACCTCATCGTGTTGAGAAATATAAAATGCCTGATGTTGTTGGAATGGGGGCTGCCGATGCCATCTATCTTATCGAAAAGTCAGGTATGAAGTCAAAACTTAAAGGCGTGGGAAAAGTGCGTAAGCAATTCCCGCTTCCAGGGGCAAATTGCCGCGAGGGGCAGCTGGTATATCTCGACTTGGGTTAAAAGTGAAAGAAAATTGCAACAGTTGAACGAGAATGTATGATTAAATTAAATGAATTAACAAATGAGCTAAAAGTAACTGGCATTGTTGGAAATAAAGAGGTTGGCATTACAGGCCTTGAATTTGATTCCCGCAAAGTGCAAAAGGGGACGTTGTTTGTTGCTGTAAAAGGTACCGTTACCGATGGCCACCAATTTATCGAAAAGGCTGTTACAGCTGGTGCCGTTGCTGTATTGTGTGAAAATATCCCTGAGGGGCAAGCTGAAGGTGTAACCTATGTGGAAGTAGAAAACACTGCAATAGCTTTGGGGCAGGTGGCTTCTGTTTTTTATGGTTGTCCATCTAAAAAAATGAAGCTTGTGGGCATTACAGGTACCAACGGTAAAACAACCATTGCTTCGCTCCTGCACCAGATGGTCCGGAATATGGGGCACAAAGCCGGGCTTATTTCAACCATTACATATAAAGTGGGCGACAGCGAATATTCATCGTCGCATACAACGCCCGATCCGCTTACGTTAAACCGTTTGATGAAAGAAATGACCGAAGCCGGCTGCTCATTTTGTTTTATGGAGGTAAGTTCGCATGCTATTGACCAGGAACGTATTGCCGGGCTTGATTTTGACGGTGCTGTATTTACCAACATTTCGCACGACCATTTAGACTACCACAAAACGTTTAGCGCTTATATCAAAGCGAAAAAACAATTTTTCGATAAGCTCAAACCTGAAGCTTTCGCTCTGTCTAATGTTGATGATAAAAATGGCCTGGTGATGCTTCAAAATACAAAGGCTGTTAAAGAAACTTATTCGTTGCGAAGTATGGCAACGTATAAAAATAAAATACTTGAGTCGTACTTCGATGGCACACTTATGTCAATTGATGGTAAAGAAGTATGGACTCATTTTGTTGGAAGGTTTAATGCTTATAATTTGCTTGCTGTATACGGTACAGCATTGTTGTTAGGTTTTGAACAAACCGAAGTGTTGGTCGAAATTAGTAAGCTGAAACCGGTAGCCGGGCGGTTTGAGGTGGTTCGTTCAACCGATGAAAAATTCGCAATTATTGATTATGCCCACACGCCCGATGCACTCGAGAATGTGCTTTCAACAATTGCCGGCGTACGTACCCGTAACGAAAACCTGATTAGTATTGTTGGTGCCGGTGGCGACCGCGATAAGACAAAGCGTCCCGAAATGGCTGCAATTGCATGTAAATATAGCGATAAGGTTATCCTTACATCCGACAATCCGAGGAGCGAAAAGCCCGAAGATATTATTGAAGATATGAAAGCCGGGGTAGATGCCCTGTGCAATAAAAATACGTTGGTTATTGTTGACCGCCGAGAAGCTATTAAAACTGCCGTTATGCTGGCACGCTCGGGCGATATTATTTTGATAGCCGGGAAGGGGCACGAAACATATCAGGAAGTTAATGGTGTAAGGAACCATTTCGACGATAAAGAGGAAGTTCAAAAAGCAATGGGAATCATTTAAAAGTATAGGTCATGTTGTATCATTTATATTCATTAATTGAACATTTAGACATTCCGGGGCTCGGGATTATGCAATACATTTCGTTTCGGGCTGCAATGTCGGTTCTCTTGTCACTTTTTATCACATTGGTTTTTGGTAAAAAAATAATTCGCTTGCTGCAGCGAAAGCAAATTGGCGAAGAAGTGCGCGATTTGGGACTTGAAGGGCAACTACAAAAAAAAGGTACCCCGACAATGGGCGGTATCATCATTCTTGCTTCTATCCTGATTCCTACATTGCTGTTTGCACGCCTCGATAATATATACATCTGGTTGATGATTATAACCACCGTGTGGCTTGGCATCATAGGCTTTATCGACGATTATATTAAAGTATTTAAAAAGGATAAAGAAGGACTGGCCGGTAAATTCAAAATTTTAGGGCAGGTGTCATTGGCCCTAATCGTAGGTGCTGTACTTCTATTCAATGATGATGTTGTTGTTCGTGAAAAAGTTAAAGATGACAATGGAAAATATATAACCGAAGTGTTGGTTGACAATGAAACCGGGCACCGCGAGGTACACTACAAGACCGAAGATGTAAAATCAACACGCACAACCATCCCTTTTGTGAAAAATCAGGAGCTTGAATACCGTTTTTTCGTAAAATTTTTGCCCGATAGCTGGGAAGATGTTGGCGCATGGGTTTTCTATATTCTGATAATCACATTTATTATTACAGCGGTATCAAATGCAACCAACCTAACCGATGGACTGGATGGGCTTGCTGCCGGTACAACCTCAATTAGCGGGCTTACTCTGGGCATTTTAGCTTATGTGAGTGGTCACGTTATATTGGCTGACTACCTGAATATCATGTATATCCCCAATATTGGTGAACTCACCGTGTTTGTGGCTGCTTTTATTGGTGCAACAGTTGGTTTCCTTTGGTTTAATGCCTTTCCTGCACAAGTTTTTATGGGCGATACCGGAAGCCTGGCATTGGGTGGTATTCTGGCCGTGTTTGCTGTAATTATCCGTAAAGAAATAATGATACCTATATTCTGTGGTGTGCTGGTAGCCGAAAACCTTTCAGTAGTGCTACAAGTGAGTTATTTTAAGCATACAAAACGGAAATTCGGCGAGGGGAAAAGAATTTTTCTGATGTCGCCCTTACATCATCATTATCAGAAGAAAGGGTTTCACGAATCGAAAATAGTTACCCGTTTTTGGATTATTGCCATTTTACTGGCTGTAATCAGCCTTGTAACATTGAAAGTACGATAGATAAGAATGAACGAAAGACTGGTCATATTGGGAGCCGGAGAAAGCGGCGTTGGTGCAGCCATACTTGGAAAAGTTAAGGGCTTAGATGTTTTTGTGTCCGATATGGGGACCTTAAAGGATAAATACCGTGATGAGTTGAATGCTGCCGGTATATCTTTTGAAGAAGGGCAACATTCGCGCGCGGATATCCTTAATGCATCAATCGTGGTCAAAAGTCCGGGTATTCCCGATAGTGCCCCTTTGGTACAGGAATTAAAAAATAAAGATATACCGGTAATATCCGAAATTGAATTTGCCGGGCGGTATACGTTGGCAAAAATGATATGTGTGACGGGTAGCAATGGCAAAACAACAACGGCTACCATGATTTATGAAATGTTGAAACTTGCCGGTTTTAATGTGGGGCTGGGTGGTAATATAGGCCAAAGTTTTGCACGGCAGGTAGCTACTGAAAATTATACGCATTATGTGCTTGAGTTAAGTAGCTTTCAGCTTGACGGGATGTTCGATTTTAAGGCGGATGTGGCCGTCCTGACCAATATTACACCCGACCATCTCGACCGGTACAATAACAATATGCAGGAATACATCAATTCGAAGTTCAGGATTATCCAAAATCAAACGACCGATGATGTGTTTATCTTTTTTGCCGATGACGAAATCATTACGCAAGAGCTGAAAATGCGCGAGGCAACACAAGTGTTGGCGCCATTTTCATTTAACCAGGTTTTAACCAAAAATGGGGCTTGGGTACATAACAATAAAATGATTGTGAATTACAACAAAAATAAATTTGAAATGACGATTTACGATTTAGCCCTCCAAGGCAAGCATAACCTTTGTAACTCAATGGCAGCAGCTATCGTTGGAAAGGTTTCCGAAATTCGGAATGAATATATACGCGAATGCCTGACAGGGTTTGCCGGTGTAGAACATCGTCTGGAAAAATACATTTCGGTGCATGGCATCGAATTTATTAACGATTCAAAAGCGACCAATATCAATTCTACATGGTATGCACTCGAGTCGATGACAAAACCTACCGTGTGGATTGTTGGCGGTGTTGATAAGGGAAACGATTATAGTGAGCTTACCGAACTTGTAAGAAATAAAGTAAGGGCTATTATTTGTTTGGGCAGGGATAATACAAAAATTGTTAATGCTTTTTCAGGTGTAGTCCCTGATATTGTTGAAACACAGAGCATGGATCACGCAGTAAAATCAGCTTATTTTTTAGCAGAAAAAGGGGATGCAGTTTTATTGTCGCCTGCTTGTGCGAGTTTCGATTTGTTCAGTAATTATGAAGAGCGTGGCAATATGTTTAAAGAAGAAGTGAGAAATTTATAAAAAGATGAACAAACTGTTTGGCATATTAAAAGGCGACCGTGTTATTTGGTTTGTGTTGGTACTACTGTCAATGTTTTCGTTGTTGGTGGTATACAGCTCTACGGGCTCGTTGGCATATCGGCAAATGGAAGGTAATACTTTCTTTTATTTGTTTAAACAATTTGGGATGACATTGATAGGTTTTGGTGCTATTGTGCTTGTTGTTAATGTGGTGCCGGTCAAGTTTATGTCGATTTTTTCGCCATTGATGCTGGTTGTGTCGCTTGCCTTTATTTTTATTGCCCTTGTCCTTAATGTGGGAACAGAAGCAACAGGGCGAACATTTAGCCTGGGGCCTATTTCTTTCCAGCCGGCCGAGTTGGCAAAAATTTCGCTGGTTTTGTTTGTGTCGCGGATGTTGGCCAACAATCAGGACCAGGAGAATAAACCTTCGCGCCGTACTTTTTACTGGGTGCTTGGGGTTAGTGGTGTTACCTGTTTGGCTATATCGATGGCAAACTTTTCAACGGCTGCAATTTTGTTTGCCACCATAATGATCGTAATGTTTGTTGGGCGTGTGCCCATGAAATATTTATTGGCCACGGTTGGCGCAGGGGTGCTGATTGTTGTGCTGTTCTATGTTTTGGCTTCGCATGTCGATCTGGGGCGTATTGACACGGTCCGTGGACGTATTGACCGTTTTATTTTTGGCGACCCTAATTCTGAAATTGGAATGACGCAGGCCGATTATGCCGAAATGGCAATTTATAACGGTGGCAGGTTTGGAACCGGTCCAGGTGGCAGTGAGGTGCGGAACCACATGGCTGCAGCTTATAACGACTTTATTTTTGCTATCCTGGTTGAAGAATATGGATGGTTTAGCTTCCTGGTAGTGTTGGGCTATGTCATCATTGCAGCCCGTTCGGGGGTAATTATAAACCAAAGCAAACGGACCTTTCCGGCATTCATGGTTGCCGGGCTTTCATCAATGTTGCTTATGCAGGCTATGACGAATATGGGGGTGGCTGTGGGATTGTTGCCCGTAACCGGGCAAACTTTGCCGTGGGTGAGCATGGGCGGTACTTCAACCATATTTACAGCGGTTGCCTTTGGGTGTATTTTACGGGCCAGCTATCAGAATAAAATTGAAAAAACAAATAACAAACCCCTTGTTGACCCGGTAGATGAAGTGCCTGATGAAGACCAGGCCTTTGCCGAAGTAGGGGCTATTGATTAAAAATATTGGTATGGAGCAAAAACTGAAAATAATAATAAGTGGCGGAGGTACCGGGGGGCATATTTTTCCGGCATTATCGATTGCCGGTGCCATTAAGCAACTGGCTCCCGATACCGAATTTTTGTTTGTAGGAGCCGAGGGCCGTATGGAAATGGAGCGTGTGCCGGCAGCTGGATATAAAATTGTAGGCCTACCGGTTATGGGCTTTCCGCGTAAGCCGGGGGCTAAAATGTTTACATTCTTCCTCAGGTTGAGGCAAAGTATGAAGAAGGCCCGTGCCATAGTGCGTGATTTTCAGCCCGATGTGGTTGTGGGGGTTGGTGGCTATGCGAGTGGTCCGGTGCTTAGGGCTGCTGCAAAAATGAAAACACCCACACTCATCCAGGAGCAAAATTCATACGCCGGAATTACCAACCGCCTGCTGTCAAAAAAAGCCCGTAAAATATGTGTGGCATATGATAATATGGAGAAATATTTTCCGGCTTCGAAAATAGTTTTTACCGGCAACCCCGTACGTAAGGAGTTAATCGAAGGTTTGTCAAAGGTAAGCGAAGCCCGTGATTTTTATAAAATTGCCCCCAATAAAAAGGTCTTACTGGTAGTTGGTGGCAGCCTGGGTGCCCGTACACTAAACCAAAGTATGCTTAATGCACTGTGGCAGTTTGAAGGCAGCGATGTTGAGGTAATTTGGCAAACCGGCAAGTTTTATTACGATTCTGTTTTAAAAGAAATTGAAGGCAAAGACTTGCCAAATGTGCACGTTTACCAATTCTTGTCGCGTATGGATTTGGCTTATGCGGTGGCCGATATGGTGGTTTCAAGGGCAGGCGCCGGAACCATTTCGGAATTGTGCCTGATGAAGAAACCTTCATTTTTGGTGCCTTCACCCAATGTGGCAGAGGACCATCAAACCAAAAATGCACTGGCATTGGCCAATAAAGATGCTGCTATTATGATTGCGGATAACGAAGCTGTTGAAAAACTGGTGCCCGAAGCTTTGCAATCAATACAAAATGATGAATTATTGAAAACATTATCAACAAACATTGCAAAAATGGCGAAGCCCGATGCGGCAGCCGATATAGCAAAAATGGTTATTGAACTGGCAAAATAAAAATGATAGATTTTAACAACATATCGAACCTTTATTTTTTGGGCATTGGTGGCATAGGCATGAGTGCCCTGGCGCGTTTTGCCAAAGCACAAGGTAAAAGCGTGGCCGGGTACGACTTAACGCCCAGCCCGCTTACAAAAAAGCTCGAAGAGGAGGGCATTGCTGTTCACTATACCGATGATATCAATCAATTACCCAATACATATCAATCAATCAATTCGTTGGTAGTCCGTACTCCGGCTGTCCCGGCTTCGCTTAACGAGTTTAAGTGGCTTTCCGACAGGGGTTACCATATTGTAAAACGGAGTGAATTACTGGGGTTTCTGACTGCCGGCCACTATTGTGTGGCGGTAGCCGGAACTCACGGTAAAACATCGGTGTCAACCATGATTGCACACTTGTTACATGAGTCGGGTGTTGATACAGGTGCTTTCCTTGGTGGGATTTCCCGTAATTTCAATTCTAACTTGGTGTTGCCAAATTCACAAAACAGTATTGTTGTAACCGAGGCCGATGAGTACGACCGCTCATTTCTGCAGCTTTCTCCTTCGTTGTCGGTTATTACTTCGGTCGACCCCGACCACCTTGATATTTATGGCGATTATAATTCAGTGAAGGCTGCTTTTGCCGAATTTGTGATGAAAACACGGAAAAACGGGAAAGTTTTGTTTCACAAGAAAGTGAATATCATGCACTATTTCTCACATGATGTTGATGCCTGTTACTATTCAATCGATGAAAAGGCTGATTATTATATCGAGGATCTCAGGATTGAAAATGGTTGTTACATTTTCGACTTCATAACCCCGTATATGGTCATACACGATGTGAGGATGAACTACCCCGGGAGGGTAAACCTCGAAAACATGGTTGGGGCTGCAGCCGCGGCTATTATTGCCGGTGCCGACCCAATGGAAGTATGCTCGGCTGTTGCAACCTTTAAAGGTGTAGCACGTCGTTTCGATGTTCGTGTAAAAAATGAAGATGTTGTTTACATCGATGATTATGCACACCATCCGGGCGAGTTGAAAGCGACCATTGAATCGGTTCAGGAGTTATACCCCGGGCAAAAAGTACTGGGCGTGTTTCAGCCCCATTTATATAGCCGAACAAAAGATTTTGCCGGGGGGTTTGCCGAAAGCCTCGATTTGCTTGACGAAGCCATTGTGCTTGATATTTATCCTGCACGTGAAGAACCCATTGCGGGGGTGAGTTCCGAAATGATTGTTGATAAGATGAATTCAAACTTCAAAAGTGTTGCATCATTAAACAACATTGTCGAGGTGTTGAATGATAAAGAATTTGATGTGCTCCTTACCATGGGGGCTGGTAATATCGACCGCATAGTCGGTGAAGTTGAAAAAATGTTGAATACAAAATATATAAAGCAATGAACCGGACGATGATATTGAAAATATCAGGATTGATTGCAGTGGCCATATTTATTTTTGTGTCACTGGGTTTCGTGTCGTCTGAAAAACGGAAAATTGCCTGCTCCGATTTGCAGGTTCTTTTTAATGAACCTTAC
>JASMTI010000124.1:0-1625 GCA_041694375.1 Bacteroidales bacterium
CGGGTTTCGATGACCGGGCATGGCGTAAGCTCGATGTACCACACGATTTTGCCGTTGAACAGCCATTCTCACCCAACGGGAGTCACAGCCATGGATATAAAGCCATTGGGCGCAACTTTCCCGATGTGAGTGTGGGTTGGTACCGCAAAACCTTCGTGATACCTGAAAGTGATAATGGGCGCAATATTTCAGTAACTTTTGAAGGTGTACATCGTGACTCGAAAGTATGGATTAACGGTCATTACCTTGGAAACGAAGAGAGTGGTTACAATTCGTTCACTTATGATATAACTAAATATCTAAATTATGGTGATGAAAATGTACTTTCAGTTCGTGTTGATGTGACCGATGAAGAAGGATGGTATTATGAAGGAGCAGGAATTTACCGTCATGTATGGCTTACTAAAACAAGTCCCTTGCATGTGGCTAACAATGGAACCTTTGTATATTCCGAAGTTGAAGATAATAGTGCAACGTTATATGTTGACACTGAGGTTGAGAATAAATATACAGATAAAAGAGTTTTCTCGATTAAACAGCAATTACTTAATGCCAACAAAAAAGTAATTTCCGAAACCGAATATGTTAGGAATGAAATTTTCCCCTTTGAAGTTAAGGAAACAAAGCAGTCGATGTTTGTTGAAAAACCGAAACTTTGGTCCATTGATGATCCTTATTTATACAGCGTGAAAACGATTATAATTACCGATAATGATACAGCCGATGTATATTATACGCGCACGGGGATACGTACCATCGAATGGACGCCCGGCAATGGATTTTTTCTGAACGGAAAGCATGTAAAGCTTAAGGGGACGAACAACCATCAAGATCATGCCGGAGTTGGGACAGCTATACCAGATGAGTTACAACGTTTTCGCATTTCAAAATTGAAAGAAATCGGCAGCAATGCCTATCGTACATCGCATAACCCGCCAACACCCGCATTTCTCGATGCTTGTGATGAACTGGGTATGCTTGTGATTGATGAAAACCGGCTAATGGGTACAGCCCCTTTTGTGAAAGATTACCTAACGAGGCTGATAAAACGGGACAGGAACCATCCATCAGTTATTTTGTGGTCATTGGGTAATGAAGAATGGGCAATAGAAGGAAATATAGTAGGCGAGCAAATTATACAGGAAATGCAGGCTTATGCCAATACAATTGATACTACACGTCCCAAAAATGCTGCCAGTAGTGGTGGATGGGGACAGGGCATTTCTAAACATATTGAAGTTATGGGGTTTAACTACCTCAATCACGGAAGTACCGATGAATACCATGCAAAATTTCCGGATAAGCCCAGCCTTGGAACAGAAGAGGGGTCTACCAATACAACACGTGGGGTATATTTTGATAACGATAATAAACAGCACATCGCTGCATACGACCGTATGACATGGAATGGTTTCTTCCCCAGTATTGAGTATTGCTGGAAACATTATGATTCACGCGACTACCTTGCGGGTATGTTTATTTGGACCGGTTTTGATTATCGTGGCGAGCCCACGCCTTACGGCTGGCCTTCTGTTCATTCTTACTTTGGTATGTATGATGTTTGCGGTTTTCCTAAGGATAACGTATGGTATTTAAAATCTTGGTGGGGCGATGAACCTGTCCTG
>JASMTI010000125.1:0-4451 GCA_041694375.1 Bacteroidales bacterium
CGGCATGCCGCAGGCGCAACACATGCCGGCCTTGACAGAACCTGATAAAAACGTGAAAAGTATTTAACAGTTGATGCCAACGAAAAAAGATTAGACATAAAATAACAGTATTAACAATCTTTTTGTAAACAAATTTTAGGACGGGTCACATTGGTGAATTAGTTATTAGCGCATCCCGCAACTTCAAAGCCCTAAGAGGACCACGCTTTTTCAAAAGGTGGTAACGCAAAAATGTTTTAATAAATCGGATTAGAAACCTATTGCCGGGGATTTTAGTCAGGAACAACAAAGGAATATTTGAAATTTCTTTTTTTTACATGCTATTTTGATATGACTCACATTGAGACAGTTACACTTTGCTTTTTATTTTGTTTCTTTTATTCCGTCAGCTAAAGCAGAACAGCCTGTCCCGATATCGGGAGCAATTCATATGATGACTTCGTTGTTGATTTTTTACTCTATCAATGTTTAAAAATCTGGTAAACGCTACCCAAATACAAATTTAAAAATTAAATATGTACCTCTTAAAACGAGTTGACAAACCCGCTGTCAGTATAGTTCCGTAGGAACGGTATAATATTGTAGCGTCGGGTTTCAACCCGATGGTAATTGTCATGCCAAAAAGGTATGAGTTCCGTAGGAACGGGGCATATAATCGTTTCAAATTTGCACGGAGTGTTCATGGTGGTGGTTATTATATGCACCATGCCGATGGCATTCTTGGTTGTGCGCTGCTCCTTTTTTTCCCTATGGTTGAAACCATAGGCTACAATATTTGACCATGCCTAACGGCATTGGATTATTATCCACCACTAATTCACAAATGTTTTTGTTGACAAACCCTGCTCCTTTAGATTACACCTAACACGAATTTAAATTCGTGCATTCGTGGCATTAGATTTTAAATATGCTTCTTGTAAAACGGGTTAGAAACCTGTTGTCCTCTTAACGCATCCCGCAACTTCAAAGCCCTAAGAGAAAAACTCATTCACCAACCCGAAGAAAATTTTTCACTTTGTGACTTTGAATCTCAAAATCATCGTCACCCGAATAAATAAGCGCGGATTGGTTTACACGGTCTGGCAAAATTTTTTTTTTAGGTAATTCAATCCTTTAAGAAACCCCTGATGGAACGTCATCGATGATTTTATTTCAAAAAGGTTGAAACGTACAATATTGAGGCGCAACTTCCATTTTGTACAATATTAAGCAATTGATTTAAAATTAGCAAGTTTCTATTGGCAGTTATTGAGTCATTGATGAATTCACCCAGTTTACAACAAACACGAAACTAAAGGCATCCGTGGCATTTAACAATTAAATATTTGAAGCAAAAAACTGGTTGAAAACCTGTAATCTAGCCCCCCTGTCAAACATACCTTTGCATAATACTTAATGCCTGCTGTTTATATCCACCACCAAAAATCAAATAATGGTTCAACACATGGTAAAGCTGATATATCAGGTTCCGGTCGCGCCACCCGTCTTCTAACGGGAAAGCTTCGTTATAGGCATCAAAAACACGTTGCGAGAAACCACCAAACATGGTCATAATACCCATTTCAAATTCACGGTCGCAGTACGATGCTGCCGGGTCGATAAAGGCAGGCCCTTTGTCGGTATCCATATAGTTTCCGCCCCATAAATCGCCATGAATAAGCGAAGGCTGCGAATCGTAATTAAACATCCATTCCACTTTTTGTAGAAAATCTTCAAAAAGCATCTGGTCCGAATCGTCCCACGAGCGATATTTTTCTATTAAACTAACGAGGTGCCCTACCCTGTTTTCAACATAAAAATCAAACCAGTTGGACTTAAAAGTGTTATCCTGCAAAGTTTCGCCACAATAATTATCGTGGTAAAAGCCATATTCATCGTTGGTAACTTTGTGCAATTGTGCCAGTCCATACCCCATTCGCTCATCTCGGTTTTTCGAGCTGCCGGGCTCAAGGTAATCGGTCAGCAAGTATCCGGGGGTTGCATCAATCGTTTTGCTCAACATCGGACGCGGAAACAACACATATTCATTGTTCGATTTATGAAATTCGTTCAATGCTTCGGCTTCTCGTTTAAACAAATCATCTGCCCCACTGGCATTCCATTTCAGAAAAAACGGGCCATGATTGGTATCCAGCTTTAGGGCATTGTTAATACACCCCCCACCTAAAGCATGATAATTTTTAACCTCCAGTACTTTTCGGTATTTATCGCGAAATTGATTAATCAAATGTTCAAATATTTCTTTTTCCATAGTGGTGAATTTTGTTCGAAAAAGACTCAAATTCGCTTGAAATTAAAAATAACAAAACACATTTCCTAATTATTTAAACTAATCTACCAACAACCAATTCAGATATTTTTGTCTTTAATATTTTTATGTACTTTTGCAGCAAATTAAAATTGATATGTCAAAAGGAAAAGTACTATTGTGCATGAGTGGTGGCATCGACAGTTCGGTAGCTGCACTAATGCTCAAAGAACAAGGATATGAAATTCACGGGCTTACTTACCGCCCGTACGACTCGATATCGCCGGCTTGCATGGACAAGCAGACCGGATGCTGCACGATTGATGCCATATTTGAAGCCAAAGCCCTGGCCGATGACTTAAAAATCGACCACGAAATACTTGATATACGGAAAGAATTTGACAAAACGGTTATCAACGACTTTGTGCGCGAATACCTCGAAGGGCGCACCCCTAACCCATGCGTGGTTTGCAACCGGACCATAAAATGGGGCGAAGTTATACGCAGGGCCGACGAGCTGGGATGCGACTACATTGCCACCGGGCATTACGCCCGTATTGGCGAAAACAATGGGCGGTATTACCTCATACAAGGTCACGACGACAATAAAGACCAAACTTATTTTTTATGGCAATTAACACAAGACGACCTGAAACGGACACTATTTCCACTTGGGCACCTCAGCAAGCCCGAAGTTCGCAAAATAGCAGCCGACAAAGGGTACGAAAAAATTTCAAAAAAACGTGAAAGTCAGGAGATATGTTTCATTCCCGATAACGATTACCGGCGTTTTATCAAGGAGCGTGTGCCTGACATAGCCAATAAAGTTGGTGAAGGCAATTACCTCGACATTAATGGAAATGTTGTGGGCAAGCACCAGGGATACCCGTTCTACACCATCGGGCAACGTAAAGGGCTGGGCATCGCGCTTGGCCGTCCGATGTACGTGGTTGACATCAATGCAGAAAACAACACCGTAACACTGGGCGACCGCGAACACCTCAACAAAAAAGAATTATGGGTTGATTCCATCAACCTTATGAAGTACGAAAAAATTGAAGGTGAAATTGAAGTAACCACTAAAATAAGGTACAACAACAAAGGCACCTTAAGCCGCATTTCGCAACACGGCGATAAAATTAAGGTAGAATTTTACGAAAGCGCCTGGGCCATTACCCCGGGGCAATCGGCGGTGTTTTTTGAAGGCAATGATGTTGTAGGCGGTGGCATTATTTGCCACCGGTAAAAATTTCAAAAGAGTCTATTGGAGCTGTTTTTTTATCTCTTCAATAAAATATTTGACTTTTTCAATTAGTGGTTCTGTAATTTCTGCATCAAAGTCAAACATGTCTCCATAATCCCCCTTCCTGTTTTCAGTTTTGCAACACCCTAGAATTTATTGTAATTATTTGATTTAACAAATTGGGGGCTTTGCCCCAAACCCCACTGTCTTTTTTGTCATGATACAAAAAACACAGGAAAAAAAATCTAGTCAAAAATAAGCTTCCCCCCGCTCTCGAAAATGCCAAGTCCGGCTAAGCAGGTAGGAAAAATTTTGAACCCTGCTTTTTTGGACCGAACAATTATTGGGTTTAATCACATTTCATCATAAAGCAGCATTGTGGTTCGTTCAAAATCTTTAAACGTAAACGCCCTGCAAAGCCGTACTAAGCATTCCCTATTCACCCCTACGCCTGCCAGCATTTTTGACGGCCTCCCCGCATTTTCGCTAATGCGAAAGTGGGCGGATTGCTTCAAACCAAAAATAGGACCATTGAAAAGATATTAGCGAACATCAACTTTGCTCAGCGCTGTCGCTAAAAATGAAAATGAGATTTATTTGGGAGCCTTGTACCGAATTGCTATCGGTATTGTTTACTTTTCTTTCAAGTGAAAAGTAAAAGCCCTGCCGGCTAGAGGCTTTAAATCACCAACAACTGTTTATAGTGTTGCAACACCCAAGTTTGAAAAACAACAATTGATTATCTGATAGTTAGATGGATTCCGAAAAAAAGTGCGGAAAACAGGAGCGCCTGGGCCATTACCCCGGGGCAATCGGCGGTGTTTTTTGAAGGCAATGATGTTGTAGGCGGTGGCATTATTTGCCACCGGTAAAAACTTCAAAAGAGTCTATTGGAGCTGTTTTTTTATCTCTTCAATAAAATATTTGACTTTTTCAATTAGTGGTTCTGTAATTTCTGCA
>JASMTI010000126.1:0-34098 GCA_041694375.1 Bacteroidales bacterium
CTTTAAATCACCAACAACTGTGTATAGCGTTGCAATACCCAAGTTTGAAAAACAACAATTGATTATCTGATAGTTAGATGGGTTCTGAAAAGAAGTGCGAAAAACAGGAAGACTACATTGAAAAAGGAATGAAAAAAGCATTACGAAAAATTCAACGCTCACCACTGTTGCAACCTTCTTCAGAGCAATAAGCAACGTGGCCGTTTTCGAGGTGTAGTTCTTTATCAAAAATCTCGGGGACCTGATTATTAAAGTGCGAAACAAAAATCATGGCGCAATTAGTTTGCCTGCCAATACTATTCAGCAGGTTTTTCATTATAGCAATGTTAACAGGGTCGAGCCCCTGGAATGGTTCGTCAAAAATCAATAGCGGCGGATTTTTAATGAGCGCCCTCACGGTCAGCACCATTCGCTGATGAGAAGCGGCCAGCGCCCCGAAAGGTTCTTCGGCACAACTCCCCAAACCAATTATCGAAAGCCACTTTCGGGCTATGATGCGCTGGTACGATGTAGGTTTAGAGTACAAACCCTCAGAACCATAAAACCCCGAGCAAACCACATCGCTTGTAGTTTGCCGTTCTGGCAAGTATTGGTGCATTTCAGGCGAAATAAAACCAATCCGGTCTTTAATTGCCCAAATCGACTCCCCACTTCCTTTCTTTTCTCCAAAAAGTTTAATATCGCAACGGTAAGCACGTGGATTATCGGCAAATATCATGTTCAACAAACTGGTT
Source organism: Bacteroidales bacterium (assembly GCA_041694375.1). Taxonomy (GTDB): domain Bacteria; phylum Bacteroidota; class Bacteroidia; order Bacteroidales; family Prolixibacteraceae; genus Roseimarinus. The sequence goes on from JASMTI010000126.1 coordinate 735, forward strand.
TTTCCCGACCCATTGGCACCCGAGAGTACCCATCTTTCGCCTGCATTAACTTCCCAGTTTATATCTTTCAGTATATCGTTACCATCGTATCGAAGGCTTAGATTTTTCAACGAAAAAATTTGATGATATGTCGAATTACTCCATGGTGGTATTTCTACTTCTATGGATTCAGGCTTTTCATACAATTCGGGCAATTCAGAACGCGTATATTCAAAAACCGTTTGGTTATTTACCAGCAAAAATCTATTGACTGACACAGGAAAATCATCGGGCACCAATCCCGTTAAAATGACCTGCTGCCCATGTCCGATCATCTGGTTAAGCATGGCATGCAACAAAACGCGCGAAGCTGTATCGAGCCCGTTAAATGCATTGTCGATCACCAAAAGATCAGGCTTGTACGACAAGGCTTTGATAAGTTCAAACTTACGCTGCTCGCCATTCGACAAACTTATAACAAACCTATCGAGATGATGATGAAAATTGAAGCGTTCAATAAGCCCTTGCAAAGCTTGCTGATTTTTCTCCTTCCCAAAAATTTCGCGCACAGTTGGCACAAATTCCGGGTCGGGAAGATTCCAGCGCTGCTGTCGGTATGCCCGCCCTCCGTGTTTCAGTTTAATTTCAGATTGAAACGACAGGTAAACCGTAGAACCATTACCCACTACTCCGTTTTTAACAGGCACTTGCCCTGCAATGGCCTTAGCCAGTATCGTTTTACCCGATCCATTTTTGCCAATAATACCAAGCGGTTCGCCTTTAGCAATGTTAAAAGACAAGCAATCGAGTATCACTTTGGTCCGGATTTGAATTTTCGCGTTGTCCCAATTTAAAACCATGCAGTGTTTTTTTGAAGTACTGACCAACAACAAATGACTAATGACCCGTACCGTTATCCTATCGCCTTCCGGGCAATCTCAAACGCCTCTTTCAGTCCGTCAACATTGCGCCCGCCGGCTGTGGCATAAAATGGTTGTCCGCCACCTCCGCCCTGGATGGCTTTTGCAGCATCGCGAATAATTTTGCCTGCATCCAGGCCTTTTTCTTTTACCAGGTTGTCCGAAATCATGATCGAGAGGTTAGCCTTACCTTTAACCTCGGCACCAAGCACCAAAAAGAGGTTGTCAATTTCACCTTTTAGTTGAAATGCCAAATCTTTAAGCAACTGTGCATCGTTAAGCGGCACAATAGCTGTTAACACATTAACACCATTTACCTCAACAACTTTATTTTTAAGGTCGTTTTTAATATCCCGGGCTTCTTTTTTCGCAAAAGTTTCAAGTTGTTTTTGTAGTTCACGGTTGTTATCCAGCACTTCTTGAACTGTGCCTGTAAGGTTCTTGGGGTTATTCAACAATTGTTTTACCTGTTTCAGAACCGATGTGTTTTCCTCCATCATTTCTTCAACTTTGTCGGCAGTAATTGCCTCAACACGCCTAACTCCGGCCGATATGGCACTTTCTGAAGTGATATGGAACATCCCGATTTGTCCGGTAGCTTCAACATGGGTGCCACCGCACAATTCAACCGAATCACCAAATTTCATCACCCTTACCAGGTCGCCGTATTTCTCACCAAACAATGCAATAGCTCCCATTTCCTGAGCTTCGCCCATAGGTACTTGGTCATAAACTTCAGCTTTCAGGTTTTGGCGTATCATGTCATTTACAATTCGCTGAATTGCAATCAATTCATCCTCCGAAACCTTCTGGAAATGTGAAAAATCAAATCGCAGGTAGTCGGGTGTTACCAATGAACCTTTTTGTTCAACATGGTTACCGAGCACTTTACGTAAAGCATGGTCAAGCAGGTGTGTGGCCGTGTGGTTATTGGCAGTAAGCCTGCGTACTTTTTCCGGTACAACAGCCTTAAAAGTAGCCGTGAGATCCGAAGGCAATTTGTCGGTTATATGAATAATCAGGTTATTTTCTTTTTGTGTATCAAGTATTGAAATCTTTTCGCCGTTTGCTTCAATATAACCTTTGTCACCAACTTGTCCGCCCGATTCAGCATAAAACGGGGTGTACGAAAACGCAAGGTGATAAAGTTTTTTCTTTTTTGTTTTTACCATGCGGTAACGGGTAATATGAACATCGGCCTTAAGGTGGTCGTAACCTATAAACTCTTCACGGTCGTCTTTCCTTACTACAACCCAGTCGCCGGTTTCCTGTGAAGCCGCACTTCGTGATCGGTTCTTTTGCTGCTCCATTGCCCCTGAAAATTCTTTATGGTTGACCGAAAGGCCATTTTCTTTTACAATAAGCTCGGTAAGGTCAAGTGGAAAACCAAAGGTGTCGTATAAAGTAAAAGCATCGTTACCACTTATCTCACTTTTCTTTGCTTCTTTTGTTTTCTCAATAATGCCGTCAAGCAATTTCAGGCCAGTTTCAAGCGTTCGTAAAAACGATTCTTCTTCCTCTTTAATTACTTTAGAGATAAGCTCCTCTTGAGAGGCAAGCTCATTAAACTGGGCACCCATAAGTGACCTCAGCACCGGGACGAGGCGGAAAATAAAAGGGGTCCTGAAATCGAGAAATGTATATCCATACCGTACGGCACGGCGCAAAATACGGCGTATTACGTAACCCGCTTTATTGTTCGATGGCAACTGTCCGTCGGCAATGGCAAAAGCAATGGCACGCAAATGGTCAGACACTACACGCATGGCAATGTCATCCTTTTCGTTTTCACCATATTTTTTTCCAGATAATTTCGCAATTTCATGGATGATGGTTTGGAAAATATCAGTATCGTAGTTTGACTGTTTTCCCTGTAGCACCATACACAAGCGCTCAAAACCCATTCCGGTGTCAATATGTTTGGCCGGCAGTTCAACCAGCTTGCCATCGGCTTTGCGGTTATACTGGATAAACACCAGGTTCCATATTTCAATAACCTGTGGGTGGTCTTGGTTTACAAGCTCAACACCCGGTTTTTGGGCACGTTCTTCGTCACTGCGGATATCCACGTGTATTTCAGAGCAAGGTCCACACGGGCCGGTTTCGCCCATCTCCCAGAAATTGTCTTTCTTGTTACCATTAATAATACGCTCTTCCGGCAAATACTGTTTCCAGTATGATAGGGCTTCGGTATCACGGTCAACACCATCGGTTTTATCGCCTTCAAAAATCGTGGCATACAAGCGCTCGGGGGCAATGCCCATCTTTTCTACTAAAAATTCCCATGCCCAGTTGATGGCTTCCTTTTTAAAATAATCGCCAAACGACCAGTTGCCAAGCATTTCGAACATAGTGTGGTGGTATGTATCGTGACCAACCTCTTCTAAATCGTTGTGCTTCCCCGAAACACGAAGGCATTTTTGGCTGTCGGCAACACGTGGGTATTTTACCGGATCGTTCCCAAGGAAAATGTCCTTGAACTGGTTCATGCCCGCGTTGGTAAACATCAGCGTTGGGTCGTTTTTCACAACCATTGGTGCCGACGGCACAATCTGGTGTTTCTTTTCCTCAAAAAACTGCAAAAATGCATTTCGTATCTCTTGTGAAGTCATAATCAATTTTTTATGCTTTTAAAAATGTAAAGAATCGAACCAAACAATAGTTTTTTTTAAAATAATTGTTAGTTTTGTTTTCTGTTTAGTTTATTGTTAGTTGCGAGTTGCAAAAATAGAAATTGTACTTATAAATTAACTAAAAAACCGATTTTTTTAGTAATGGGGGACACAAAATACCGTTTTAATCCGGAAACATTAAAATACGAGAAGGTTGAGAGGAGTTTTTCAGCACGATTGTTACGATTTTCGGGCTTTGCTTTCATTGTTTTAATGGCAGCAGCCGGTATATCCACACTCTTTCTTTCCAGCTTTGAAACTCCCGACATGAAAGCCCTTCGTGAAGAGAACAATCAACTTCTTGCACAATATCAACAGCTTAACCACAAACTCGAAAAGCTTGAAAATGTATTAGACGAAATACAGGTGAGGGACGATAATATTTACCGCGTTGTTTTCAATAGCGACCCTATCCCGGAATCGGTACGCAAAGCGGGTTTTGGGGGTACAGATACTTATGAAGGCTTATCTTCTCTCGAAAATTCGGAGTTGGCTTTAAATACAACCCGTAAACTTGATATTGTTTCAAGGCAAGCTTACATCCAGGCAAAATCGTACGAAGATGTGTTGGACATGGCCATGAAAAAGGAAAAAGAATTGGCTGCCATGCCTGCCATCATGCCCATTTACAACAAAGACCTCACTTATATCTCTTCTGGCTGGGGCTATCGGATACACCCCATTTACAATGTCAGGAAATTTCATTACGGGATGGATTTTGTTGCACCCACCAAGACCAACATTTATGCATCGGGTGCAGGGGTTGTTACAGCCGTACGCACCCACCGCACAGGACATGGCAAGCATGTTGTTATTGATCATGGTTTTGGCTATGAAACCCTTTATGGGCACATGAGCGCATTTAACGTAAAGGTTGGCGATACCGTTTCGCGTGGGCAGGTTATTGGTTATGTTGGCTCAACCGGAACATCAACCGCACCACACCTCCATTACGAAGTACACAAAGACGGCAAGAATGTCGACCCTAAATATTACTACTTCAAAGATCTCACACCACATCAGTTCGAAGAGCTGGTTGCTATATCTGAAAACGTGAATACAAGTTTCGATTAAAACATCATTGATGCCTTTTACCCCGCCCAAAATAGAAAAACACTTCTACCCTATTAGCGAAGTGGCTGATATGTTTGGCGTAAACACATCGCTAATACGCTTTTGGACCAAAGAATTTGACCACATAAAGCCACATAAAAACAAAAAAGGGAACCGCTATTACACACTGGAAAACATTGAGCAAGTAAGGCTTGTTTATCATTTGGTAAAAGAACGCGGCATGACACTGAAAGGTGCAAAGCAAAAAATTAAGCAAAACCCCGAAGATACCATTCAGGAACATGAAGTGGTAAAACGGTTAATGAGCATTAAATCGTTGTTGCTCGAAATTAAAGAAGAATTGACAAATGAAAGTTAAAGATATTGTAAATGCAATTGAAGAATTTGCCCCGCCTTCACTTCAAGAAAGTTGGGACAATTCAGGGCTCCTGGTCGGAAGTTTTTCTGATGAAGTTAATTCGGCCGTAATTACACTCGATGTTACCGAAGCTGTAGTAGATGAAGCTGTAAAAAATGGCGACGACATGATTATTGCCCATCACCCGTTAATATTTGGGGGACTGAAACGCTTAAACGGGAAAACAGATGTTGAGCGGGCAGTAATGAAAGCCATCAAAAATGGCATTGCAATTTATGCCGCACACACAAGTATTGATGTTATGCAAAATGGCGTAAGCTGGAGGATGGCAGAAAAGCTGAACCTCACAAACCTGAAAACCCTGGCACCACAAAACGGACTTTTAAAGAAACTGGTAACTTTTGTCCCCGAAAACAACAGCGCAAAAGTGCGGAAAGCAATTTTTAAGGCTGGCGCCGGAACCATTGGCGAATATGATTCGTGCAGCTATAACATCAACGGGCAGGGAACATTCAGGGCCGGCGAAAATACCAACCCACACGTGGGCGAAATCGGGGAATTACATTTTGAAAATGAAACCCGGATCGAAACTATATTTCCCGCATACTTACAGGGAAATGTAGTGTCAGCACTAATAAACGCCCATCCATACGAAGAAGCAGCCTATGATATTTACCCGGTTGAAAATAAACACCCACAAGTTGGCTTAGGCGTTATTGGCGACTTACCAACCGCAACCGATACAAAAAAATTCTTAACACAGCTGAAAGATACTTTCGGTTGTCAGGCAATCAGGCATACAGCCATACATAAACCAAAGATTTCAAAGATTGCCCTGCTGGGTGGGTCAGGAAGCACATATTTAAATAGTGCCATAAGCTCAGGGGCTGATGTATTTGTTACGGCCGATTTCAAATATCACCAGTTTTTTGATGCCGAAAACAAGATAATTATTGCCGATATAGGGCACTACGAGAGTGAACAATTCACTAAAGAACTTTTTTATGAAATAGTTACAAATAAATTTTCTAAATTTGCAGTCCGTTTCTCGGATGTAAATACAAATCCGGTAAACTATTTGTTCTGAAACGAATAATAATTTTTAAGCAACATGACAGAAAAAAATCAGGACGCTAAAGCAGCAGATATGCCTATTGAAGAGAAGTTAAAACTATTGTACGATCTTCAAAAAGTGGCATCAGAAAAAGATAAACTGAAAGTTTTACGTGGCGAGTTACCCCTTGAGGTTCAGGATTTGGAAGATGAAATCGCAGGGTTAAAAACACGGATCAACAACTATCAGGATGATGTGAAAAATCTGGAAACAGCTATTTCGAACCGTAAAGCTGCCATTGAAGAGTCTAAAGCATTAATTGCAAAATATACCGAGCAGCAAAACAATGTGCGCAACAATCGTGAATACGATTCATTGTCGAAAGAAATTGAATTCCAGAACCTTGAGATTGAACTCTCCGAAAAAAGGATTAAGGAACATACGGCAGAATTAAAAACTAAAACCGATTCGATTGACGAGGCAAAAGTACTGCTTGATGAACGCGAATCTGATTTAGAAGACAAGCAAAAAGAGCTCGACGATATTACAGCTGAAACAAAAGCCGAAAATGAGCGCTTGAACCAGAAAGCAGCTAAAATTGAAGAGCACATTGAAGAGCGCCTGCTTTATGCATTCCGCCGTATCCGCAAGAATGCCCGAAACGGGTTGGCAGTAGTGCCTGTTGAACGTGATGCCTGTGGTGGGTGCTTTAATAAAATACCGCCTCAACGGCAACTCGACATTGCTTCACATAAAAAAGTAATCGTTTGTGAATATTGTGGCCGCATTTTAGTCGACCCCAGTATCGATAGCGAAAATCAAGAGTGATTAATATTTGATTCACAATACAATGAAAGCATCGGTTTTTTAAAGCTGATGCTTTTTAGTATTGCCAATATTCATCATCAAGCATCCATCCTTCAATTTCAACTGAATCTTCATCTTCAATTTCAACTGAATCTTCATCTTCAATAATTGATTCTTCTTTTGCTGCGTCTTCCACGCCCCAATAAGTGTCAGAAATCATCCACTCTTCAATTTCAAGGTTTTCCTCTGCATTGGTAGTTTCAACTTCCATTTTTGTTTCTGTAGGTAAATTTGCCGATATCAGAAAGAAAGATAAAAATAATGCAGTGGCTGTTGTGTATAAGATATTTGTTTTCATGATAAAAGATTTAAAGATTTAACCTCTGTTTTGTTTTATAATTACTATACAAATCTCCATAAACAACCATTGCTACGCCATGCTAATTATTTCAATTGCAGCTAAAAAAAGATAAAACTACGAAAACGGCCGGTGAAAGAACAGTGAAACAAACCAGCTATCGGTAAATGAAACTTAGTTGGTTTCATGGATACTTTCATTTATACCAAAGCGCAAAATGTCACCATTTTTTGCCATATTTGCAATCATGCAATTCAACAGTGTTATAGGACAACAGGCCATAAAAAAAAGGCTGATCGATGGTGTAAACGAAAACCGCATCAGCCATGCATTGCTTTTCTCAGGCTCCGAAGGTGTGGGCAAGCTTACCATGGCAATCGCTTATGCACAATTCATAAACTGCCCCAACCGTACCGAAACCGACTCATGTGGCACCTGCCCGTCGTGCAAAAAATTTCAAAAGCTTATTCACCCCGATTTACATTTTGTTTTTCCGGTGGTTAAAACACCAAAGTTTAAAGAGCCTGTAAGCGACAATTATATTGCCCTGTGGCGCGAAAGAGTGCTTTTAAACCCCTATTTTAATTTAAACATGTGGTACAAAGCCATCGATGTTGAAAATTCACAGGGGAACATTTACGTGCATGAAAGCAGTGAGATTATCCGCAAACTAAACCTGAAAACATTTGAATCGGAATATAAAATAATGATTATATGGATGGCAGAGCGCATGAACATTCAATGTGCAAACAAACTTCTGAAAATGATTGAAGAACCGCCACCCAAAACATTATTTGTACTTATTACCGAAAACGAAGAACAGATTTTACCGACCATCCGTTCGCGTACGCAACTGATAAAATTCCCGGTAATTGAGAAGGAACCAATGGCCGAAGCAATCGCCCAAATGCCCCAGTCAGAAGGTAAAAACATCGAAAGCATTGCCCACATGGCCAAAGGCAACTTTATTACGGCACTCGATTTATTGCAGCCCAACGAGGAAAAAACTTTTTACTTTGAGCAGTTCACATCTATTATGCGCGTTACTTATAAACGCGATTGGGAAGGAATGTTCTCGTGGGCTGAAAATATGGCCGGAATCGGGCGCGAGCGGCAAAAAAGTTTTTTGAATTATTGCATGCGCATGGTTCGCGAAAATTTTATCATGAACTTTAAACGCCCAGGCCTGGTGTTTCTAAATAATGAGGAAAAAGAATTCTCAGAACGTTTCAGCCCTTTTATTAACGAGCGGAACATCATCCCTTTTTCAGAAGAATTGGAAAAAGCCTATCGCGACATCGCACAAAACGGAAACCCCAAGCTCATATTTCTCGATTTTTCACTGAAAGTAGTCAAGCTTATAAGAGCCTGATATTCGCTGTGACTACCCCCTTTCAACAATTCGCACTAAATGCATGAACGAAACCTTTCTAAAGGTTTAAAAAATCGCTATTTTTAGCACCAAATTATAAATCAATATATTCCTCCTGCCTGTCAGGAGGCCCGAAAACAATTTAATATGACAACAGGAAATCCAATTTTCAGAGGATGTGCTTCAAGCAAAAAAGCCGGATCATGCGCGAAACTTGATGTGCAAGACTGGCTGAAAGATATTCAAAATACACAAAACAAAGACGAAATTGTTGAAATTCGTTTTAAAAATACGCGCAAGGATTATTACCGGAATGTAAATAAATTACCACTCGAAGTAGGAGATTTAGTGGCTGTTGAAGGTAACCCCGGTCACGACATCGGTATGGTTTCGGTTACCGGCGACCTTGTTTTGCGCCAAATGAAAAGGCACAAAGTAACACTGGTAAATGGTGAGCTGCGAAAAGTTTATCGCAAAGCCAAACCCGTTGACATTGAAAAATGGGAAAATGCCATGGCAAGGGAGCACGAAACCATGATTAAATCACGCCAACTGGCTTCCGACTTAAGGCTCAACATGAAAATAGGCGATGTTGAATACCAGGGTGATGGCACAAAAGCCATATTTTACTATATCGCTGATGAACGTGTTGATTTCAGGCAACTTATTAAAGTGCTGGCCGAATCGTTCCGCATAAGGGTTGAAATGAAACAAATAGGCGCAAGGCAGGAAGCCGGCCGTATTGGAGGAATTGGGCCCTGTGGCCGTGAACTTTGCTGCAGCTCATGGATGTCAAACTTCAGCTCGGTTACAACCATCGCCGCACGGCACCAGGAAATTTCAATGAACCCCCAAAAGCTCGCCGGACAATGCAGCAAACTAAAATGCTGTATTAACTACGAAGTTGATTGTTATCTTGATGAACAACGCGACTTCCCTCCAAAAGAAAAAATTGAGACCGAAGAAGGGGCATATATTTACCTGAAATCGGACGTGTTTAAACGCATTTACTATTACACACTCGACAGTAGGGCACCTACCGGACAAATTGCTGTACCTGTAGCACGGGTTAAAAAAATTATGCGCATGAACGAAAAAGGCGAAAAGCCCGAACGCCTGATTGAAATTGACAGCATAGCAGTAGGGACCGAGAAAGTCATCCCTAATTATGAAAATGTTGTTGGGCAAGACAGCCTTACGCGTTTTGATAAGCCCAAAGAAGAAAACAGACGCAAAAAACGCCGCATAAAACGCCGCCCTAAAACCAACGAAAATAAAACTGACAATAAACCAAGCAACAAGAAAAAACCGTTGAACCGCGATACTGAAAAAAGCGACAACAAACGGAAAAACTTTAAAAGAAAAGGTAATAAAAAACGCAGGCCGACAACCCGCAACAACGATGGCAACAACAAACCCAAAGAATCATAACAACAATGCATTATTCTTTAAAACATAAAGTTGCTATTTGCATATTGTGGTCCGCGCTACTCGTGGCCTTTGTTTCTTGTAAGCAAAATAGCGTTTTTCACGATTACCATTCAGTTAACCCTGAAGGATGGCATGCCGACTCGGTTGTTTCCTTTAATTTTGAAATAACAGATACAACCGAAACCTATCAAATACTTTTTAACAACCGGAACCTCGATTCGTACCCTTTCAGCAACTTATGGCTTTTTGTTGAAATTATAGCTCCCGATTCAAGTATAGTCCACGATACAATTGAATACCAACTGGCCCAGCCCAATGGAAAATGGCTGGGGAAAGGCACAAGCGGGGTTTATGACACAAGGTTAATTTATCGCGATAATGTATATTTCCCTTTAAGTGGCAAGTACACAATTGATGTGAAACACGGAATGCGAAAAAGCAAACTAAAAGGCATTTCAGATTTTGGTTTAAGCATTGAAAAAATAGAAGAGTAGTAGTGGGAAAGAATAAATTAAAAAAATTTGCCGACATGGAGCAGTTCAGCAATGTCCTGCAAGTGCCTTACCATAAAATAAAAGAGGCCGACCATGTGCTAAAAGGCAGGTGGAATGATGATTTTTTTATCGAGCCCAAACCAATTGTTCTGGAACTGGGATGCGGCAAAGGCGAATACACGACAGGGCTGGCAGCCATTGACCCTTCGCGGAATTTTATCGGCATTGATATTAAAGGTGCCCGGATGTGGAAAGGTGCAAAATATGCCATTGATAACGACTTAGACAATGTTGGCTTTTTGCGTACCCACATTGAAATGATCGAACAATTTTTTGCCCCTGGCGAAGTGTCTGAAATATGGCTTACTTTTCCAGATCCACAAATGAAAAAAACCCGCAAACGTCTTACTTCTACACGCTTTATCGCGTTATACCGCCGTTTCTTAAAGCCAGGCGGAGCCATCCACCTCAAAACCGATAGCAATTTTCAGTTTCAATATACTTACGAAGTCATTAAAGCTAACAAGTTCACTATTCTTAATAAAATTGAGGATATTTATAATGATGGCCATTCAAAACCCGAACTCAATATTAAAACATTTTATGAAAAACAGTGGTTGGCACGTGGAATAAAAATAAAATACATAAGCTTTATTCCACATCAACATGAACTTGTTGAACCTGATGTAGATATTGACCCCGACCCTTATCGAAGTTTTGGGCGCGGGGCTGTTACAGTTGATGAATAAAGTGAGTCATAAAATTTTAAACCATGTATAAATTCTTCTTTGCATTTTTGGCACTTACGGTATTTGCATCTTGCTCAAATTCTGAAAAGAGTGAAGAAATCGACCGCGAGTCGCTGGTGAAACGACACAACATAACAATCGAAGGTTTCGATTCGCTTGCTTCGTTGTCGGTTGGCAATGGCAACTTTGCATTCACAACCGACCTTACCGGCCTGCAAACATTTCACCGTGAGTACAAGCAAGGAATTCCACTGGCAACGCAATCGAACTGGGGATGGCACACAACGCCCAATACAGAAGAATATACATGGGACGAAACTTTCAGATATTTTGAAGTAGAAGGGCGCAAAGTTCCTTACCGCGACCAACCTAACCAACCTGAAAGGGCTGCCAAGGCCACCACATACCTCAGGGCAAACCCTCACCGGTTGCACCTGGGCATGATAGGTCTTGAACTGATTAAAAACAACGGGGAAAAAGCAAGCATCGACGATATAAAAAATGCACGTCACAACCTAAACATGTGGACCGGGCGCATCACAAGCGACTTTGAATTCGAGTCGCAACCTGTACATGTCGAAGTTTTCACGCACCAGGAAAAGGACATGGTTTCGGCAAAAATTGAATCGCCCCTGATAGCCAAAGGGCAACTATCAGTACGCTGGCATTTCCCGGCAGCTGTTTATCACCATAAAATGCACCCGGGTTACGATTTCGATGCACCCGAAACCCATCAGTCAAAGCTGAAAATACATGAGGCAAACAACGCATTGATATCCCGTTCACTTGATAATGACAAATACGAAGTTGCCATCAAATGGAAAGGCAATGCCGTTTTTCAGGAAATTAAAACACATGAATTTCACCTTTCGCCATCCCGCGAAACAAAAGATATAGAATTCAGCTGTTTGTTTGCCCCTAAGGCCAACACAGAAGAACTTGAAGAATTCGCCTCTGTCGAAAACAATAATACCAAGACATGGGGTTCATTCTGGAAAAGCGGTGGCGCGGTTGACTTTTCAGAATGCACCGACAAACGGGCATTTGAACTTGAACGACGCATAGTTTTATCACAATACCTCACAAAAATCCAAAGCTCCGGCAACCGTCCACCTGCCGAAACCGGTCTGGTTTATAACAGCTGGTATGGCAAGTACCACCTTGAAATGCACTGGTGGCACATAGCACATTTTGCCCAATGGCAACGTGCCGGGCTCATGGAAGAACAACTCGAATATTATAACAACATTATCGATGTAGCCCGGCAAACTGCACAAGAGCAAGGCTACAAAGGGGTTCGCTGGCCAAAAATGATTGGCCCCGACGGGCAAAACAGCCCTTCGTCGGTAGGTTCTTACCTTATCTGGCAACAGCCACACATCATTTGGTTTGCCGAACAAATGTACAAGCAAAACCCAACCAACGAAACACTCGAACGTTACAAAAAGCTGGTGTTTGCTACCGCCGAATTCATGGCCGACTTTCCGGTTTGGGATGAAGAAAACAAGCGCTACAACCTTGCCCCACCACTTATCCCGGCACAAGAACACTGGGATGTTGAAACTACTACAAACCCTCCGTTTGAGTTGGCTTACTGGTACTGGGGCTTATCGAAAGCTCAGGAATGGCGCGGGCGGCTAAAAATGGGCAAACATGAAAAATGGGAACAAGTGAGGCAAAACCTTGCAGCCCCTGATATGGCCAATAATGTTTACCTGGGCATCGAAGGTGCTGAGGATTCGTACACCAATGAAGATTTGATGCGCGACCACCCGATGGTACTGGGGGCGTACGGTATACTGCCCGGTTGGGATAAAATCGACACTGAAATCATGCGAAACACCATGCACGTAATTGCCGAAAAATGGAACTGGCAGGAAACCTGGGGGTGGGATTATCCAATGTCGGCCATGTCGGCTATACGGCTGGGAGAACCCGAACTGGCACTTGAATTCTTGCTGAAAGATGTTCAAAAGAACACCTACCTGAAAAACGGACATAATTTTCAGGACGAACGCTTGCGCCTCTATTTGCCGGGTAATGGCGGGTTGTTACAAACTGTTGCTATGATGTGCGCCGGGTGGGAAGGCTGTGAAACCGAAAACCCGGGCTTCCCAAAAGATGGCAGTTGGAATGTTAAATGGGAAAACCTCAGCCCGGTATTTTAGTAAGCTCAGGGGTTATTAGATTTCGATTTTATTTTACTAGAATAAAAAGAATAAAACATAGTTAGACAATTGTCTTTCTGTTGTTTATAATCTGTAAAATTTAACTTTGACACTTCTAATTCCGTGGAAACCACTTTGTTTATTGGCTACGCTGATCTTCGATTCATCTCCTTTTGTGGATGTCTGTGCATGAGGGTTTCATTCGTCTAAACTTTAATTTTTAACCTGATCCTAATGTAATTGACTACTTGATATGCCAATATGCCAGCCAGATATGTGGCTCTATTTATTCATCAATTTGGTGGTGTATGGTTCTAACATTTAAATCCGTTTTTAGGCAACGGAACATCGCTTCGACATCCCTTGTCAATTTATATGCCTCTCATATTTTATCTTCTGATTTGGCATCTTTCGTGTACCTAAGATAATATACAGCGATTCATCAAGATATGGGGCAACTTTCTCGTAATACGTAAGATACTCTTGGCAACCTCTTTTTTCGCAATCGCTATAAGGTAATGGTCGTTCACAAAATCGGGCTTTGATCTGGCAGCAGCCGGATATCCCATTTCCGGTTACACTGGGACAGGCTATTTGCGAACAGCCCCATTGATAGGCTTGATCTGGTGAAACGCTTTATCCAATTTTCAACCTTATTGTTGAAAAAAGAAAAAATTATCATTAACTTACTATGTTATAAACGGTATTACAATCCGTTAAAAAAAGCTTGCTGTATCATTTTTTTATTTTTCAATAACAACATTTTACCTACGTGCTGATGAATGTACGTGCTACAACTAAAAGTAATAATCAATAAATACTAAAAATGATAACGAGATGAAAAAATATCATTTATTGTTCACTTTCCTCTTTCTTTTGTCGTTAAGTCTTACGAAACTGAATGCACAGGTAAGTATAAATGCCAGCGGAGGCAGTATCAAGGGCAAAGAAGGTTCACTTGATTATTCGGCAGGGCAGCTTGTGTACGAAACCGCTAATGGTACAAGCGGCACAATTACCGAAGGTGTGCAGCAACCTTATGAGATTTTCGTGGTTACAGGCATTGACCGTGTTGAAGAAAAAGACCTGACTGTTTCGGCCTATCCCAACCCGACCCATAAAGTTCTCACACTTGAGGTTGAAGATTTTCAACCTTCACTATTTAAATACCATATCTACAACACGGAAGGAAAGCTTATTCGAAGTGAAAAAATAACTGACACAAAATCAACTATTTCGATGAGCAAACTGGTAGCCTCAACCTACTTTGTAAAGGTAGCCCGGAAAAATAAAATATTAAAAACTTTTAAAATCATTAAAAAATAAGCAACCATGAAAAACCATATTTTATTAGCCTTTATGCTTTTATCGATAACCGTTTTGGCTCAAACACCGGAAAAAATGAGCTATCAGGCAGTTATACGCGATGCCGCAGATCAATTGATAGCCAACGATGCAATTGGCATGCAAATAAGTATTTTACAGGGAACAACAAGCGGTGTTGCAGTTTATTCAGAAACACATGCACCAACCACCAATGCAAATGGCCTGGTGAGTATTGAAATTGGAACCGGGACTACCAGCAATGATTTTTCGGCTATTGACTGGTCCAGCGGACCTTATTTTATCAAAACAGAAATTGATCCCACAGGGGGAAGTGCTTACACGATAGAACTCACTAACCAGTTATTAAGCGTACCTTATGCACTGCATGCCCAAACAGCAGAAACCGTACAAAGTATTGTTATCACAGGTACTGAAACAGCTTTTGATAATTGGGATAAAGATGCCACAGATGATTTTTCGGGTGACTATAGCAACCTGATCAATACACCTTCTAACATTAGTGAGTTTACAAATGATGCAGGTTACTTAACGACCCTCAACGATTACATTTTCACCTCAAATAGTGGCAAAAAATTCATGTTGTCGATTGATGATGATGGAAATCTGAACACAGAAGAATATTCTAAACCTTTTGACTACCTCATTGTAAATGCTTCCCAAAAACTATACAAAGTGAATGCAGCCGGAGAAACTGAATATTTTGCAGAAGGAAAAAACGTAGAAGTTAACGATGGGCGAATATTTACAACCAATGACAACTCCATAAAGGAAGTGACCATCCAGGGGAGACTTATCAAAACAATAGCCCTGCCTAAAGAGGTTGATAATTTTCTCGATTTTATAGTTATACCCGACATTGGCTTTGCCCTTTTAAGTAATACACTTGACATGGTTTATTTTATTGATAAAAACGGAGCCTTTTTAGAACAGGTCAAAATTCCCAATGCAGAGGAAGGAACTGCACAAAATATGGATGGCGTAATTAAAAACAACAAATTGATTATTTCTGAAAACGGGAATAGCGAAATTATTTATATTGACCTTTCGACTTATGAAACCGGTATATACATGGACTTAAGTATCCTGGGAGGCTCGATAGGAGCATTTGATTATTATAATGGCATTGACTATATCGGTCAAAGAAAAAAAATCTATCGGTTTACTGGCAGTACCTTTCCAACCCTTGTTGCTGAGTTGCCTGATAATAATATTACCAGCATCGTTGCACATAGGAATTTTCTTTTTGCAACAATTAATTTTGCGGATAAAGTTAAAAAAATCAATTTGGAAACTGGAAATTATGAAGATTTTATAACTGATATCAATTACCCAATTGATATTGAGTTATTTTTTATGCCCGATTAGCAAAATAACAGCAACCCAAATAAGCGAAATATTAAAGATAAGTTTGAACACAGTAAAACGGGAAAAGAATTAGAAAAGAGAAAAGACAGGGTGCTATCAAGCACCCTGATTGTTGTTAAGAACTCTTTATCTTATACTCCCCACAAATTCCCTAACCTTCATCTTTAAATCGCCTTTTTCTGATATTTTCTTTATAAACGCCGAGCCGATAATGCCACCGTTGGCAAACTGGCAGGCACGGTCGAACGAGGTTTTGTCCTTAATGTTAAAGCCAATTTGTGTTGGGTTTTTAAGGTTCAGGCTTTTTACTCGCATATAGTAATCTTGTTGTTTTTGACTGTCAACGGTTTTACTGGAGCCGGTAGTGCTGGCCGACGATACCATGTACATAAAGCCTGTGCAAGCTTCGTCGTATGCTTTAATGCGCTCGTTTGTGGTTTGTGGGGTTATCAAAAATACGCTGCTTAGGTTGTGCTTTTTGTATAGCTCCTGGTAATCCTTTTTAAACTCATCGAGCGGGATGTCGGGCAATATGAGCCCCGAAACACCGGCATCTTCGCAATCGGCCATAAATTTTTCAACACCGTATTTCCATATTGGGTTTATGTAGCCCATTAATAAAATAGGGATGTTCACTTCGTTTTTGATGGCCTTGAGTTGTTCGAGCAGCACTTTAATGCCCATGCCGTTGTTGAGGGCTTGCAGGCTGCTGGCCTGTATGGTTGGCCCATCGGCCACCGGGTCGCTAAACGGCATGCCCACTTCAACAATGTCAGCCCCCGAAGCCTCCAGTTCTTTAATGATTGTACCCGTATCGTTCAATTCGGGATATCCTGCTGTAAAATAAATGGTGAGCAGGTTTTCTTTTTTATCGTTTAATTTTTTCTGTAAATTATTCATAATTTGAGTCATTGAGTCATTGAGTCATTGAGTCAATAAGTCATTAGTTTGTTAGCGATACTAATGACTTAGTGACTAATGACTTTTTTCTAATACATTAATATACGCATCCATATCTTTATCGCCACGGCCCGAAATATTTACCACAACCACATCGTCGGGTTTAAACTTGAGTTTTTCAAGTGCTGCTAGGGCATGTGCCGATTCCAGCGCCGGTATGATACCTTCGAGCTTTGTTACCAAAAAAGCAGCATCGAGGGCTTCGCGGTCGGTGGCATCAATGTATTGTGCCCGGCCTGTTTTGAACAAGTTCGAGTGAAAAGGGCCAATGCCCGGGTAGTCGAGTCCGGCCGAGATGGAATAAGGCTCAATAATCTGACCGTCGTCGTTTTGCATCAGCATGGTTTTTGAGCCATGTATGAAACCAATTCCACCACAGGCCATAGTGGCGGCTGTCTCTCCCGAATCGACCCCCATTCCCGAAGCTTCAACGGCTACAAGCTTCACCTTATCATCGTCGAGGTAGTGGTAAAAAGCGCCTGCGGCATTGCTGCCGCCACCAACGCAGGCAATGATGTAGTCGGGCGATGTGCGTCCAATTTTCTCATCGAGCTGCCATCCGATTTCCTCGCTGATGACCGATTGAAACTTAGCCACGATTTCAGGGTAGGGATGCGGCCCAACTACCGAGCCAATCAGGTAATACGTGTCTTCGGGGTTGTTAATCCAGTCGCGCAAGGCTTCGTTGGTGGCATCTTTGAGGGTTTTGTTGCCGCTTTCGGCCGGTACCACTTCAGCCCCCAGCATTTCCATGCGCCTCACGTTGGGCATTTGGCGCTCAATATCAACAGCTCCCATATATACAATGCACTTAAGGTTCATTAAGGCACAAACCGTGGCTGTTGCCACGCCGTGCTGGCCGGCACCGGTTTCGGCAATTATGCGGGTTTTGCCCATTTTTTTTGCCAGCAGGATTTGCCCCACAGTGTTGTTTACTTTATGCGAGCCGGTATGGTTCAGGTCTTCACGCTTAAGATATACTTTGGTGCCATAATGCTCACTAAGCCTTTTGGCATAGTATAATGCCGATGGGCGGCCAACGTAGTCTTTCAGCAGACTGATAAATTCCTGTTTAAACTCATACGAGTCTATTATTTCCTTGTAACGGGCTTTCAGTTCGTCGATATTGGGCTGCAACATCTCGGGAATGAATGCACCGCCAAATTCGCCGTAGTAGCCATTAGAGTCAACCCCCCAATTACCCCCCATCCCCCTAAAGGGGGGGTGTTGGGGCTGTGCGTTATTGTTATTTTTGTTCATCTTTGTTTGATTTTATATTATTGTCTTAAATACTAGAAGTTGTAAATGAGTAATTTCCATATTGTTTTTTAATCTTTTAGTATTCTGTTTTCTATTTCAATTTTTATTTTTTGAATTGTATTTTCGATATCAAAGAGTACTTGTTCATTTGTAAAGCGAATAACTTTTAATCCTAATTCTTCCAACTCAAAGTCGCGATTACAATCATATTCATATTGTGACGGTATATTGTGGTATCCGCCATCGACTTCAATAACTAATTTGGCTGTATGACAGTAGAAATCAGCAATGAAATAGGTAATTGGATGCTGACGTTTGAAGCGTACACCAAGTTTGCTGCCAGATATTTGTTTCCATAGAAAGTCTTCAGCATCAGTTGGGTTTAAGCGATTGTTTTTTGCAAGCTCAAAAAGAATTGGCATCGCACCGTGATGCATGCTATTGTGTTCATCTACAAACGTTAAGGGGTTGGTTTTGTCGTTATGTGTTAAGTGCTCCGGTGTTTCAGTTTTGCAGCTGCCTTCCCCCCCCTTTAGGGGGCTGGGGGGTGTTTGTATGAAATTCTTTATTGCATTTACGTTTTTCCTTCCCGGTTCAACTTCAAACTTGCTGTTAATATCTATCCCGGTCATTTGAGGATGTTCGATTTGTTGTAATTCTTCTGCATCATCGGGTCCAATGCCTCCACTTAAAAGGAACGGTGTTTGTCCTTTGTAAGATTCAAGCAGGCTCCAATCGAACTTTGCACCGGTGCCCCCATGCTTTTCCGAGGGAGTATCGAACAAAAATAAATCGCAAAAGGGTGCATAAGCTTCAAAATCGTTTTGCTTTGTGAGGTTGAATGCTTTAATAATTATAAATCCCTGGCTTTTTAAAGCTGCACAGGTTTGAGCACTTTCACTGCCATGGAGCTGAATAACATCTAAGTGATAGGTTTTTGCAATTTCTTTGATGTTGTCAGTGTTCTCATTCACAAACACACCTGCTTTTTTAATGTTACCGGGCAGTTTTTTAATTTCTTCAGGCGGAATTTTACCAACAACATAACGGGGCGACCGTGGATAAAATATAAAGCCCAGCATGTCAACCGGCAATTGTGCCAGTTGGTGCATAATGGCGGTATCGCCCATTCCACATATTTTTATTATCATAGTCATGTTTATACGGGTCATTGAGTCATTAAGTCATTTGTCATTAGTGTTGGCATCAATTAAACCTGAAACCTGTAACTTGAAATCAAGTATCGATAATAGATTAATCCGGTACTAATGACCAATGACTATTGACTTTTTATTTTCAGCATTTGATTTCCACCTTTCTGAAACTCATAATTCACTTTTACCAACTCGTGGTTGGGGTACCTTTTTAATATTTCGGGTAAATGTGCCGAAAGTTTAGAGTTGAGGTCTATTATTGGAAAAATACGTACCTCACTACTTATACGGAGCATCTCGTCAATGGCTTTCAGGTGAAAGTCGAGGTCGAGAATATCGGAATATAAGAGCAGAAAGTGTGAGCTCAGTGCAATGTCGAACGAATGGTCGTCGAATGGCAGCTTGGGTAGGCTGGCAGCAATATAGCGTCCTTCTGCTTTTCCTTCTTCGTAATCGTTTAGGAACTGCTTCATCGATTTCATCCTGATTTTACCCAGTCCTTCGAGTGAGCCAAACTGTTCCCAGTTAAACTGCTCCATATTGGCGCGGGTTTGATTGATTACCTCGGAAAACGAACTGTTGATTTGTTTCTCAATTTCGTCTTTCGATAGCTCAAAAATTGGGTCAACCGATACCACATGTCCGCCAAAAGCATTGGCAACAGCGTTAAATGCAGCTGGGCCATCGCCGCATCCCAAAACTTTTTTCGATAAAAAACCGGGCGACAAATGGAACATGTTCACATACTCGGTATATGAACGTCCCCATGGAATTATGTTTTTGTAGTCAATCATATTTTATAGTCATTTAGTCATTGGTTCCCGATATCGCTGCGCTCATCGGGACTGGTCGCTATAGCTCCCAGCATTAGTCATTGGTGCCGTCAACATTTAAACCTGAAATTTGGAACCTGAAATTATGATTCCCATATTCCTTTCTTAATTGTGAACGAACTAAAATTAGCTAATCTGTTTGCATTAACCTTATAAAATTACTGCAAGCTTTAGCGGGGTTGTTTTGTTTCATGAAATTCTCGCCCATCAAGAAGCCTTCAAAGCCTTCGCTTTTCAACATTTTAACCGTCTCGGGGTTGCTGATGCCGCTTTCGGATATGCGTACAAAATTAGACGGAATTTTGGTTAATAACTGAATAGAACGATTTGTATCTACGTTAAATGTTTTTAAATCGCGATTGTTCACACCCACTACATCAACATAAGCCGAAATTTTTGAAAGTTCCTCTTCGTTGTGAATTTCAAATAAAACCTCCATGCCCAGTTGATGCGCCAGTTTGGCAAAACGTTCTACCTCCTCGGATGTAAGTGATGCTGCAATGAGTAAAATTACCGCGGCACCGTATGCTTTAGCCTCATGTATCTGGTATTCATCAACAATAAAATCTTTGCGCAATACCGGGATGTTTACCAGTTTGCTTGCTGCCTCTAAATCTGAAAGTGTGCCGCCAAAATAATTTTCGTCAGTTAACACCGAAATGGCTGATACCCCGGCGTTTTCATAGCCCTTTACCACCTCTTCGAGTTGCACATTGGCATTGATGATGCCTTTTGAGGGCGACTTACGTTTATGCTCGGCGATGATTCCACTCTTTTCGGGGTTACGTAAATATTCCTTTAGCGATGGTGCCGGCTTATTGTATGCCGGGTACCGCATTAACTCCGAAATTGAAACCTTCGCTTTAGCTGCGGCTACCTCGGCTCTTTTATGTGCGTTTATTTCGTCTAAAATAGACCCCCTACCCCCTAAAGGGGGGGATTTTACCCCTAAATTCCCTAAAGGGGACTTTTTACGGGATATGTTATTTTTATTTTCGTTCATTTAATTAAAGTTCTTTTCAATTAGCATAAAACATATATTTTACATTCAACGTGTTTCAGTATCAATGACGCACCCCCTGCTCCCTCCCCCCTTTAGGGGGCTGGGGGGTTAGATGTTTACTACTTTCTGTAAAACTTTTGCGGCTTTCCCGCCCAACAACGAACTTTTTGCTTCTTCGATGCATTGTTCAATGCTTTTTTCGGGGTGAAGTGTACGGATGGCCATTCCGGCGTTGGCAAACACAGCGTTATTTTGTGCTTCGGTACCTTTGCCTTCGAGTATGTTTTTAAAAATAGCGGCAGCCTCTTCAACCGTATCGCCACCAAACAAATCTTCTTGCTTGCATTGTTTAAGTCCTATGTTTTCGGGGTTTAGCAGCAGGTCTTCGTTGTTCGATACAACTTTAAATTTTCCGGTTAGCGAAATTTCGTCGTATCCGTCGAGTGAATAAATTACCGAAAACTGCTTGCCGGTTTGCTGGAACAGGTAGCTATACAAACGCACTGTTTCAAGGTCGAATACGCCGGCCATTTGGCACTGGGGGTTTGCAGGGTTAACCAAGGGGCCAATCAGGTTGAAGAAAGTTTTCATCCCCAGGTCGCGTCTTATGGGGCCAACGGCTTTCATTGCAGGATGAAAGAGGGGGGCGTGCATAAAAACAAATCCGGCTTCGTCCATTTGTTTCTTTAGTGTGTCTTGGTCGTTGGTAAATTTATACCCAAAATAGTCCATAACGTTACTTGAACCACATGCCGATGAAACCCCGTAATTCCCGTGTTTGGCAACTTTATAGCCGGCACCGGCCACTACCAGCGACGAGAGGGTAGAGATGTTAAACGTGTCTTTGCCATCGCCACCTGTCCCGCAAAGGTCAATGGTACGGAAATCGGAAAAATCGACCGGCACACATAGTTCAATCAGTGCATCGCGAAAACCGGCCAGTTCTTCGGGGGTTATGCTGCGCATCATGTAAACCGCCATAAAAGCGGTTATCTGCGATTGGTTGTATTTTTCGGATGCAATGTTTTTCAGTATTTCCTTGGCATCCACACGGGTTAAGGTGCGGTGTTGGATGAGTTTATTTAAAATAGGTTTCATTACCCCCCAGCCCCCTGAAGGGGGGGATTGAACCCCTATATCCCCTGAAGGGGACTTTTTGGGGGCTGCGTTATTGTTATTATTTTTCATTTTATATGTTTTTATCTTTTTTTAATTACTTGAACCTTCAAGCTTGGTAGTTCCCTGCCCCCCCTTTAGGGGGTAGGGGGGGTTATGGGTTTGTTAAAAAATTTGCCATGATTTGTTTTCCGCTGGGGGTTAAAATCGATTCGGGGTGAAACTGTACCCCGCGTACATCGTGTTCGTTGTGATAAATGGCCATCACAAGGTCTTCACCGTCGGAGGCCGATACGCTGAGCCCGGTGGGCAGGGTTTCTTTATCAATTACCCAGCTATGGTAGCGCCCAACTTCAATGGTGTCTTCTAACCAGCGGAATGAGCGGTCGTTGTTGTCGGTGATGTTTATTTTGGTTGCCACGCCATGATATACTTTATTGAGGTTGTAAATTTTTCCTCCATAAACTTCGGCTATTGCCTGGCAGCCAAGGCATACACCAAATATACTTTTGCTTGCCCCGTAAGTTGAAATAAGTTCTTTCAGGATGCCTGCCTCGTCGGGAATGCCCGGGCCCGGCGATAATACGATTTTGTCGTATTTGTCAACCTCGCTCATGTCGATTTCGTCGTTACGGTACACATCGATGGTGGCATTGGGTGCCAGTTCTTTCAGCATATGTACCAGGTTGTACGTAAACGAATCGTAATTGTCGAGTACCAGTATTTTTGCTGTTATTGTCATGGGTTTTATTTCTTTAATCATTGTTGTTTTTTATTGTTGAGAAAATTCATGAATTTTCTGTACTAACGTTTTTATACTCTAAAAGCTAATTTCTGAATTGATGTTTTTGGCTTCGATAATGGCTTTTTTCAGTGCGCCCAGTTTGTTGTTAACTTCTTGCAGCTCTTTTTGGCGGTTCGATTCGGATACGATACCTGCCCCTGCCTGACAAATTAAATGGTTGTCCTTACTTAAGAATGTGCGGATGGTAATGGCGTGGTTAACATCGCCATTAAAACCAATGAAGCCGATGGCGCCACCGTAGTATGAGCGGCCAACATTTTCGAGCTTGTCGATAATTTCCATGGCTTTATATTTTGGTGCGCCCGAAAGTGTTCCGGCCGGGAAAGTGTCGCCGAATACTTTAATGGTGTTGGTGCCGGGTTTCAGCTCACCGCTTACCTCCGATACCAAGTGCAATACATGCGAGTAATATTGCACTTCGCGATATTTTTCAACTTTCACGTTTGCCGAATCGCGGCTCAGGTCGTTGCGTGCCAGGTCAACCAGCATCACATGTTCAGCATTTTCCTTTTTATCGGCAGCCAGGTCTATGGCAAGCTGGCGGTCGCTTTCGTCGTTACCTGTACGTTTGAAGGTTCCGGCAATAGGGTTAATGGTTGCTTTGTTGCCGCGAACGATAAGCTGGGCCTCGGGCGATGAACCAAATATTTTGTAATTGCTGTAATCGAAATAAAACAGGTAAGGCGATGGATTGATGCGTCGTAAGGCACGATATACGTTAAACTCGTCGCCCGAGAAGCGTTGTTTAAACCGGCGCGAAAGCACAATCTGGAAAACATCGCCGCGGAAGCAGTGGCTTTTTCCGGCATCAACCATGTCCATATATTCGTCGTCGGTAATGTTCGATGTTTCTTCGTCTTCGGTGTTAAAACGGAAGGTTACCACATTTTGATTAAGCAAGATGCCGGTTATCTCGGTAGCATTGCTCTCTTCGTTTTCCAACAGGTTTTCGATAAGCGTAATGTCGTTGTTAAAATGGTTGATGGCGATAACATAGCGGTGAAAAGCGTAGCGTGTTTCAGGGATTTCGGCTTCGTTTTGGTCGCGTTCGCGCAGTTTAATAGTTTCGAAATACTGAATGGAATCGTATGCCGAATAGCCCCACAGTCCGTTAACCAGTCCTTTGTCTTTCAGCTCGTCAACCTCAAAGGTGTGCAAAAAGTTGTTTAGGCTTTCGGCCACCTGGTTTTTGCGGTTCACTTTGTCCGAAGTGGGTTCGCTACCGGGAAAGACTTGGGTAATGGTTCCGTTGTTTACTTCGATGGTTGCAATCTCGTCGAAACAGATAAAGCTCATGCTGTTACTTGAGCCGTGGTAATCGCTACTTTCGAGCAGTAGTGTGTTGGGGTAGGTGTCGCGCATTTTGAGGTAAATGCTTACCGGCGTAACCAGGTCGGCCACTGTGCCCGACAATTTGGTAATGTTGGTGTTGATTTTAATGGATGCCTCTCCAACTCCTCCATGATTGGGGCCAGGATTTGTGCCTTTTGTGTTTGTTTTCATGAGTTTTAATATTTCTTGTTCTATGTTTTTGTTTTTTTCCACTTATTCCTCCCCTTGGGGGAGGTCAGGTGGGGCTGCCAAAAAAAAAGGCTTGTCGGAAGTTCCGACAAGCCTTAAGTATCTTTGTTTACTGTACTACATAGGTCGCTCGCTTAACTTCCGATATCGAAATTAAGATTTTGCCACCACCAAGTATTTACAGTAAATGTGTTCATTGTTTCTTCTGTTTGATTTTGCAAATAAAGTTAATGATTTTGATATTTCAAAGTGTTTGGGGGTGAAAAAGTATTAAATTGTGTAAAAAATGTTGTTTTTGATTATATATCATTTCTTCTAATTCTTTAACTTGTGTGATGTTTCAAAGAATAATCACAATCATGTAAAACATGTTAAAATGAAAAAAGATCTATTTTTAATTGTATTAATGTTTTTATGCTTCTCTGTTTTTTCAGAAGAACCGGTTCAACAGAAAAAGCAAACGAAGAGAAACTCTGTTAAGAGTGAACACGAGATGATTGATTCAACAAAGGTAAAAAAAGAAAAAATAACCACGTTGAAATCATATGAAAATGAGGAAAAGAAAGCCACGCAGAAAAAAGAAAAGAGTGCGGTAAAAGAATCTTCTAAGACAGAGAAGAGAAAAATAAAATCTAAACTTAAAGAAATGAACTAACTTTTAAACTGTGTTTTGTAAATAACCCTTTTACATTTTAAACTTACTTTTATGCGAAATTTTACTCTCTTTTTATTATTGTTGCCCTTTGCCTTGTGGGCACAGGAAAAAAATGACGATCAACCTAAAGAGGTTATCAGCTTTTTCCACGAAAAGACCCGTTCTTTTGATAATACTTCACACATTGATGATACAATTATTGAAAATTTTAGCATTGACGACAATTGGACAGTTGAAGGACAGTGGCAATTAACCCCGTCAGGAGAAAATATGGCTTTCATCGGAAAAAATGGAAGCTACCTTCCTAATATTAACTCACGTATAGTAAGCCCCAATATTGATTTGCCTGAAATTAGCTATGAAAAAAAAGAAAAAATCCGGTTGTCATTTGATGAAGTGTTCTCGATGGAAGATTCATATGATAGAGGATTTATAGAAGTTTCTGCTGATAATGGAAAAAACTGGGAAATTGTTGATACACGTACCGGTAGTTCTGGTGATAATTGGAGAAGGACTTCAGTTTATCTGGATTATTACAGTAACCAAAAAATTAGAATTGCATTTAGGTTTGAAAGTGATGAAAGTTTCTCCGGTGAAGGGTGGAATATCAAGAATATCAAAATATCAAAATCAAAATATGCATCGGATAGTGACAATTTGAAGCAAATAGATGCTTTGGGGCTAAAAAATGCCAATGCCGGTATAACAGGCACAATGAATAACCTGAACTCGCAAAACTTCCCTTATATTTATATGAATATTCTGCTTTCTGAAGATGGTGTTGGGGTAAGTAACTTGCTTAAAAGTAATTTTACAATTTACGAGAACAATACAAAAATTAGTAATTATAATGTTGTGCCACCAAACTCGACATCCGGCTCAAAGCTTGTCGATATTGTTTTTTTGGTGGATAATAGTGGAAGTTTTGATGACGAACAGAATGCTGTGCGGAACAATATGGAAAGTTTTGTGAACAAGTTGTCAGTTTCGGGTAACGACTTTGCTTTAGGATTATGCCGGTTTGGCCAGAGTAGTCAAAGTGGATATCCAATTTTGGAAGATAATGGTCAGCTAACCAGCGATGTAGAATATTTCAAAAATGACGTTTGGTTGCGTAATGTCACCAACGGTTCTGTTGAGGTTGGTTATCATGCTATTGTTCAGTCTGCACAGGGATTTAGCTTCAGGCCGGGTGCCCAAAAAATATTTATCATTCTTACAGATGAATCCCCTAACCAGGGAGGTTCTACCAAAGAAGAGGCAAACCTGGCATGTGTTAGCAACTACGTCACCCTGTTCGCAATGACAAACGGTGAATCAGCTGCTTTAAACGACATTGCAGCAGCAACAAACGGGCGTAGCTATGACATTACCGATCCGTTTAACGATATTTTGAATGATATTTCAGCATCGGTTAACAATAATTATTTGTTATCGTACAGCTCACCTAATCCAACTTTTGATGGGGTTAAAAGGGAGGTTGTTGTAGCGGTTACAAGTTCAACTGGTTCTGAAACAACGGTTAGTGGTTCATATATTCCGGGTGCAGCGCCCAAGATTACCCGTTCCCAATCAACAATTGA
The DNA here is from genome assembly GCA_041694375.1 of Bacteroidales bacterium. Taxonomy (GTDB): domain Bacteria; phylum Bacteroidota; class Bacteroidia; order Bacteroidales; family Prolixibacteraceae; genus Roseimarinus. The sequence continues at coordinate 27,773 of JASMTI010000126.1, forward strand.
TTATGGGACACAAGGCTGGCCCGAAAATACAACTTTTGATATTTCGGTGATTGTATCTGATGCACAAGCACCATATACATCGGAAGTTACTTTGTATTACAGGCATACAGATGCTGTTCAGTTTTCATCTGTTCAAATGAGTAATACTTCCGGCGATACCTGGAGTGCATCAATACCTTCATCGGTAAGTTTAAGGCCAGGGGTTGATTATTACATCACAGCTTCCGATGGAAATGTTACTTCTTCACTTCCCAAGGTGAACCCAAACAGTAACCCTTTCCAGATTGGTATATTACCGAACGAGAAGCCTGTAATTGTGCATACAGCTCCAGCAGATAGTTATACTCCGGGTCAAACGCTTACTTTCGATGCATCGATAATGGATAATACAAACAACGTTTCGTGGGCAAAGTTTTATTATCGTTCACCCGGGGAGTTGGTTTATAAGGTAATTGATATGCAAAATATTTCTGGTGAAACCTATAGTGTCCAGCTTACAACGCCAATATCGTCAGATGCTATTGAGTACTTTATTGTGGCTGCCGATGATTTTGACATAAAATCTACTTGGGCCAGTGCTGATGAACCATATATCATAGGTGCCGGCCAACAACTTGCGAACTTAACACCTTATGCGATTGAAGAATACGGGTGGACTGAGCCATTATTGCTTCATTTAACAGAAGGGGCATCTGCTGATGCACCCGCAATTATGGACGATGATGAGATACTTGTGAGCTTTGCATATATTAATAATGGCAATACAATTGCAGATTTACATCAAATACAATTATTAATTGATGGTAACCTTTATGAATTCTGGGAAATTGATTTTCAAACAGATTATGATACCTATAATTATCTGTTTGACTACAATATAGGAGGTCTAAATGCGGGTGAGCATACCATTACGCTCATCGTTGATTCTGATAACAATATTAATGAATCGGATGAGGCAGACAATGAGTTTACTAAAACATTTGAAGTGCTTCCTTCCAGTACATCATTGGCCGATTTACAACCCTATACACCTGATGATTGGGATGCACCTGTTGTGCCAACAAATGTTGAAGGCTCTTTTGCAAAAAGCGAAGTGTTTTATGATGATGAAGATATCTATGCCAGTTTTGCTTATGCAAACTATGGTGAAGGTAATGCCGGGATGCATTATAATTATATTATAATTGATGAAACCGATACGCTTGACTGGGATGAGGAAGTGGGGTTAGATTCTTATTATTTTAATTCAGTTGAAAGCGAAAACCTGGGGCAATTTGAGCCCGGTGAACATACGATACGTTTTGAAATTGATGCATGGTGGGAAGTATACGAAACCGATGAGAGTAATAATGTATACATTGATACTTTTGAAGTAGTTTCCCGTTATATGCCTAACCTTGCACCCTATCAACCTTCGGGTTGGGATGCAGCCCTTGTTGTGTCAACTGTGGCAGGGACAACCACCAATGCGAACAAAATCACCACAAATGATTTTGTGTATATTGATGGGGCTTTTGATAATACGGGAGAAATAGAGTCGGGCGCATACAGCGTGAGGATATACGTGGATAGCGTTCTTACCACTTTTGAAGATGATGAGGGCCTTGATCTTGTGACATATAGTTATATCGATGATTTTGAGGCTGGTTACTTGAGCGAGGGTGAACATGAAATAACCATGATTGTTGATTGCTTTAACGATGTTGCTGAACGTGATGAAACTGACAATACATTAACGGTCACCATTAATGTTGAAAGTCCAACGGGTAGTAACAAACTATCTGAACAGACTTTAAATGTATGGCCTGTGCCTGCATCTACCCATTTAAATGTTGAATTTACTACTCAGGAATTTGATGTTTTACAAATGTTTGATTTAACAGGAAGATTAGTTTATCAAACGAGAACGGACGGTCAATCTAATATTACAATTAATACATCAGGGTTGTCTGATGGGGTGTATTTTTTGCAAATTAACAATAAGCAAGATCATGCTTATAAAAAGATAGTCATTCAAAAATAAAAATGAACATAGCTTTTTGAAAGAAAGTTTAGTTTTATGTTCAAAAAAAAACGGCTGTACCAATTTTTTGGTGCAGCCGCTTTTTACTGTTTATAATAGAATGTTTTACTTTTATATGATTGGTGTAATAACTGTGTTATTATTTCATGTCCAACTCAATAAAAAACTTTGTTCCCTTATTTTCTTCCGATTCAAAAGTGATTTTACCACCCAGCATCTTTACAATCGATTCGGTAATGGTTAACCCTAAGCCGGTACCTTCGCTCATGGGGTCAACCTGGTAAAAGCGGTTGAATATCTTGTCTTTCTGGTTGTCAGGAATACCAACTCCGGTGTCTCTCACGTAGATGATCAGCTTTTTATCGGCAGGGTTTTCAAAATAACCGAGTTCAATTTCACCTTCTTTTGTAAACTTAAAGGCATTGCTTAACAGGTTGTTTATGGCCTCTTCGAGCTGAGAAGCATCGGTAGTGATTATGTCTTTGCCATCGGGTAGCATGGTATTAACCGAGAACTTCAGTTGTGTGGTTTTTTCATTGGCACGGAAGTAATCAGCAACATTGTTTATTATTTTATTAATATGATGCTGTTTATGGTCTACCTCAAGCTGGTTGGCATCAATTTTTGCCAGGTTAATCATGTCGTCAATCAAGTGCAACACCTGTTCGGTATCGTTGCGGATTATGTTAATAAAGTTGTTCTTCTGGTCAGTGTCAAGCTCTTCTTCGGTTAGCAGGTTTGCAAATCCCACAATGGTATTAAGCGGGGTACGTATTTTATGGCTCATGTTGCCCAGGTACGACGATTTCATCCGGTCCGATTCTTCGGCTTTTTCTTTAGCTTTTATAAGTTCTTGTTGAACATTAACCCGTTCGGTAATGTCTTCAAGCAGGCCAATCATGTGCAATGGTTTGCCATCGTTGGTACGTTTGGTAATGAGTATAGATATGCTGAGCCAGATAATACCACGTGTAGGATGTTTCACCCTGAATTCAACATCCAACGTGTCTTTTTTACCATAATCAATGATTTCAAATTTCTTTATGATGTTTTTCCGGTCGCTTTCAAGTACATTATCAATAATATTGTGTCCTTTATTTTGAGAAGGGCCTTCTGTTATAAATTCCCATTTTTTATCAATGATGATGTCATCGGTTTTGAAATTATACTCACAGAAAACCATCCCTGAATTTTCGAGGGCAAGGCTTAATTTTTTCTTCTCATCCTGTAGCTTGTCACGCAGGGTTTTTATTTCGCTCAGGTCAACAAAAGTATTCATGTTAACGGGCTGGCCGTTCATCATCATTTTTGTGTGTGTACACAAAATAGGGATACTTTCATTGTTCGTGTTAAGGAGTATCTCTTCGTAGCTCTCGCCTGATTTATGCGTTGTGGCTGATGATTTTATGAAATTATCGATAACATTACCAATGATGGCTTCTTCGGGGGCATTAATTAAATTGCAGGCATAAGGATTTGTTGTGTTGATAATGCCTGAGTTGTTATCGGTAATAATAATGCCCACCTGTGCTTGTTCAAAAATGTGCCTTTTAATACTTTCGCTGGCTTCAAGCTCATCTTGTTTGTGGTGATAATCGGCAATCATCCTGGCAATTTCATTCATCTCGGTTTTGCCTTTGAGCAAATGCTGGATATCATCTGTTTTTTCTTGCTTTAATGAAACCGATATCTTTCTGAGCGGAATAATTATCCAATAAACCAAAAAGAATAGAATTAATATGACAAAAAAGGATAACGAGGCGGTTAAAATCCATTTGTCGTTATTGTTAGTGTTTTCCCATAATTCAAGGAAAGGTAGGTGTAATTCAACATTTAATATAGCAGCCGTTGTTCCATCGTATGCATTTAAATCGCGGGTTATCCGTATTGTTTTGCTTTCAATTTCTTCAAGTTCCTGTTTCGATGGTACTATATTAATAACGGAATTGTTGATAGCAGCCATGTACTTGTCTGTCCAACGCCCATCCATCTTAGAGGTCATTATTATATAAGCGTCCTCACCATCGATGTTTTCAATTTTTGAACTATGATAGTAATTTATGGTATTGTTGTAATTGGCATAAAAAGAAAACATTTCACCACTTGTGATTACCTCATTTATTTTATCCTCGGGTATTGGCTGTTGGGTTTGACCGATATCATTTACTGTTTTGAAATGGAATAGTTCCCCACCCTGCTTGTAAAACCAAATTGCATCTACGTTGTGATAGGTTAATATTTCGTTGAAAAGATAATCTTGCAAAATACTGGTATTCGCTTCAGGTAATGAAAGGAATGTTTTGGTTGCCGGTGCATTTATAATTTCGGACATGTATGATGAAAATTCTCCAACACTGTGTGGGTCAACAGCCAACATTTTATCAACCTGAACATCATATTCCTGTTTAATAGACTGTTTAATGGTATTGAATTCATTTTCGGTCCGTACCTGATAAATTGTTATGGTTACAAAAACAAGTAAAAGTATGCCAACTATTAACCATATAAAGCGCTGTAGTAATTTCATCTTTTATACATTTTAGACGAATGAAAGGTAAGAAATAATTGTAAACAATAAAAGAGGGGGTGTTAAAGAAAGCTGCATAAATTATTCTGCATTATCTCATTTTGAAGTGGACAGCACTAGTAAATGATGTGTAACTATTGAAATAGAAAAACAATAAGCAAAACAATAAGTACAATTACAGCTAAAATTGAAAAGAAAATAACAGCACCGTTTTTATATCGTTTATTTGACTTAACAAGCTTGTTAACCGATTGAATTTTATTGATTTTATTCACCATTTTTTTCAGGGCCATCTGGTCTTTGACAATATAATCGTAAGCACCGTATTTCATGGTGTTAATGGCAATATCTATATTGTCTTGCCCTGATAGGAAAATGAATTCAACCTCGTTTCCAAGTTCTTTTGCTTTTTTCAGAACGTCAATCCCGTTCATCCCATCATCAAGCAAAAAGTCCTGAATAATAATGTCGGGGTTACGGTAAAGGTTGTTGATGACCTCTTCACCTGAATAAAATGACATCACGTTCGTGAATTTGTTTGATTTTAAATAGCTTGAAATTAACTTGTTATATACCCTGTTGTCTTCTACTACAAAAATCAGTGAATTGTTTTCTTTTTGCATAATGTTTTCAAATAAAGGGGTTCTTTACTACTTCTAAAGAGCCAATACTCTATGTTGATTTTAAATGTCTTCTAAATTAAGAATTTTTTTTATAACAGGAATGAGATTTCTCTATTATATATAATAAAACTTGATAAAAGGTGTAAAAGTGGGGTTTTGTTATTTCTTGTTTGTATTTTAGTTTGATTAGTGTAAATGGTCATTTTTAATTGCTGGGTATTATTTTATTTTTAACGTGTTTTTAAAATGTAAGACAATGAGAGCACTATTTATTGTTTTGGCAATTAGCTGTAATGCAATTTTGTTAAGGGCTGAAGAGGTGAGTTTCAAGCAAAAGCTTGAAGAATTGCCCAAAGTGGAATCTGTTAAGGAAATTGAGCATCACTCTTTTTTTAATGCTACATATGAAGTTATGTTCCGGCAATATCTCGACCACGAAAATCCTGAAGCCGGGACATTTTTGCAACGTGTATTTGTTTCGGAATATAATATTAAGTCGCCGGTAGTGTTTGTGACTGAGGGGTATACGGCAAATTATGCAGCCAAGCCAACATACATCAATGAATTAAGTGAAATTATTGAGGCAAACCAGGTTGTTGTTGAACACCGGTATTTCGGAAAATCAATGCCGGAAGATGCTAATTGGGACTATCTGACCATTGAAAATGCCACTAATGATTTGCATTTAATTCATGAAGAATTGAAGCGGATTTTTGATCATAATAATAAATGGATTGCAACAGGCATAAGCAAAGGTGGTCAAAATACCATAGCCTACAAGGCTTTTTATCCTGATGAAATGGACATTTCGGTAGCTTATGTGGGACCTGTTAATTATGCGGTAGAAGACGAGCGGATGCAAAACTTTTTAAAAACACTTGGTAGTGATAAATGCCGTGAGAAAATTGAAAGTTTTCAGCTTGCTGTATTGAAAAACCGTGACGCTATTGAAATGTTGGTTGATAGTTTATCAGACGCAAAGAATTATACATATTCAATACCAATTGGACAGGTGCTCGATTATTCGGTGTTAGAGTAAGTAGAAGGAATTGCTCCTCTTTTTGAAACCAAGCCTGAGGCTGTTTGCTGTAAATTAATTTGTTTTAGAATGCCCCAACCTGTAAAAAAATCTAACAATAATAAAATTGAAATT
>JASMTI010000127.1:0-6250 GCA_041694375.1 Bacteroidales bacterium
GAAAAGTATTTTTAATGGTTTTTTTTATTGATAAAAGAAACCGGTTATGAATAAACACCTTACAATTCAACAAAAATGAACAGATGATTAAATGCCTGATCATAGGAACACAAAACTCTGTTGACAGTTATGCGAAAAAGGCAGAAGACATTCCTTTTTTTTCATTGGTTGAAAAACAAATCATTGAGGAACAAAACCCCATTGTCCCTTTCATCAACTTTAATCGTTACGATGCTTTTCTATTTGTACAAAACCCACCCCAAATTACACCCTTCATCGAAAACGCCATTAAACATCAATGCAATATTTATTTTACCGACCAAGGCTGGGTAAATGACCAAATTTGTTCAGAATGGTTAAAAATAAACGCTGAAGCTAACAATTTATTCTTTATTGAAGTACCGGAGATTTTGCATCCTATGACACAGGATTTTCTTGTCAGTTATAACCGGAACTCCACAATTGAGTATTTTCAAAGCATTGTTTCAAACTCACAAATCAGGCCAACACTCCTGAATGCCCTTGGTATTTTCAGCCTCATCAATCCATTTCAAGTTAAAAAAGTTGACATCAATTCGATGGAAACCACATCAAATGGGAAACCTATAGTAAAAATCAGGCTTAAAATGCATGACCATTCTTTTGCTCATATAAAACTCACACTTAAAAGCGAAGAAAAGCACACTTTAAAGATTGAGAACAATAAAGGTGTATTCATTTTTAATTATAACGAAGGCTACCTTCAGAACTCACATGGCTCCCGCTTTGAGAATGATATTATAACCCCACAACATTTAACCAGCATTAGTCTCGAATCATTTGCCCTTCATATTATTCAAAACAATAAGCCAGAATTTACGCTTTTTCACTATCAATCGGTATTAAGAATAATGGACACCATGAAAAACATTCTTGCACAAAATTTCTAGGAAAAGATAAAAAAGATAGCTTTGTGCGCAATTTCTAATAAAAGTAAGCGTTAGGAATAAAGCAATAAGCAACCTTTTCGTTTGACCAACAATCATAAGTGCATGAATAACCGTAAACAGGTAGCAAGGTACATGATATTTGATGCATTGGCAGCAGCCATTGCATGGGCTTTATTTTATTTTTTCAGGCGGGTTTATATTGAAAATGATTTTTTTCAGCAGACCGGCAGCATAAAAATAGACTCTAATTTCTGGATTGCTCTTGTGGTTATTCCTACATTCTGGTTAATTTTTTATTACATCACCGGTTTTTATCGCAACATTTACCGCCGTTCCCGGCTAATCGACCTGGGGCAAACAGCATTTACAACCATTATAGGTGTAACTATTATATTCTTCACACTGTTGCTTGATGATTCAATTTCAACCTACACACATTACTATAGCCTCTACTTTACCCTGCTGGGGCTACACTTTTTCCTCACCCTTATACCAAGGTTGATATTAACAAGTCGTACAAGTCATAAAATACAAAAGCGTGAAATAGGTTTCAACACAATAATTGTTGGTGGCAGTGCACAAGCTGTAAGTTTGTACATTGAAATGGCCTCGAATGTTCGTACAACCGGCAACAGGATTATTGGTTTTGTGAAAATTGACGATCGTAACGACTTGCAACTTAAAGAATACACACCGCTTTTAGGTTCGATCGAGGACATTCCCAAGATAATTGATGAAAATAATATTGAAGAAATTATCCTGGCCATCGAAACTTCAGAGCATAACAAGATTCAGCATATATTATCGGCACTCGATTACCGTAACATAACCGTTAAAGCCATACCCGATATGTACGATATTCTTTCAGGAAGCGTAAAAATGAGCACCGTTTATTCAAGCCCCCTCGTTAAAATATCAAATGGTATTATGCCTGCCTGGCAGGAAAACATGAAACGCTTAATTGATGTCACTTTTTCAGCCTTGGCACTCATTATTTTTGCCCCATTTTTCCCGTTTGTATATTTTGCGATAAAAACCTCATCAAAAGGACCAATATTATATTCCCAAAAAAGAGTGGGACGCTACGGAAAAGAATTTACGATATACAAATTCAGAAGCATGGTTCCGGATGCAGAACCCAATGGGCCTGCCCTTTCGTCGACAAACGATCCGCGTATTACCAAGTTTGGCCAGTTCATGCGTCGCACGCACATCGATGAAATCCCGCAATTTTTTAATGTAATAAAAGGCGACATGTCGTTGGTTGGGCCACGCCCCGAACGCCAATACTATATTGACGAAATACGGAGGAAAGCACCACATTATATTCAATTACAACGCATCAGGCCGGGCATAACTTCGTGGGGACAAGTTAAGTATGGTTATGCTTCGGATGTTGAACAAATGGTAGAACGCGCCCCTTTCGATATTATTTACCTAAAAAACATTTCACTCTATCTGGATTTTAAAATTTTAATATACACCTTAATCAACTGTTTTTCAGGCAAAGGCAAATAACTACTTTCTTTCAGCAGAAACCCCCTTTTCTTTTTCTTCTTTTTCATCATATTCCTTTTCGAGCATTAACACAATTTGCTCGATAACAAAATGCTTGTAATGTGGGTCATATTCTTCTTTCAAATCATTGCTGAAAATCCTTGCAATCCCTTGCCAAAAAAGTGCAGGCAACCCTCCTTTAAGTTCTTTGATAATTGAATATGATGTATTACCAGTCTCTCTGTCAATAAGCAAAATCAAATATCGCCCCTCTGAAATGGTAAGTTTTTTTAGCTCGTCTTCATGCCGCCTGAAAAGCTCCTTTTCAACTTGCCTCACATATTTTCGCTTGTCCCTTTCGTTGTCGGCATTTTCATACATCTCGTTGTATTTTTGTAGCTCAACAACCGCCTCACGTGCAAACGGATAAACCTTTCGAAGCTTTCGCACCAAACGCGAATACCGTCTGTAATTCATTTTACGCCCACGCTCAGGATAAACATCAATAGCATCGAGCTCAACATAAAGTAACGAATCGCTATCAGCTATAACATAAAGCGTATCGTTTTTTACAGGCTCTTGTGAGAAAGCAGGTAAAAAAGCCGGATATAATATGATAAGTAATATGAATAGTGCTTTTTTCACAAATCAAATTTATTTAATAATTTATCTATTACAATAATCAGTCAAACATTCTTCGCCCGAAAATGACAATATTCATTAAACCAAACGTAAGTACATCCAAAAAGAATGCCTAATTTTACAAAACCAATTATTACGACTATGCAGAATATCAAAATTCATTCCGAAATAGGCAATTTAGAAGGGGTAATCGTTCATTCGCCCGGGCAAGAAGTAGAAAAAATGACACCCGGGAATGCTGAACGTGCATTATACAGCGACATACTAAATTTATCGGTCGCTTCAGAAGAATATCGCCAGTTTAAAGGTGTGCTTCAAAAACATTGTGAAGTTTTTGAGGTAAAAGAGTTGCTTGCCGATATATTAGCTGATACAAACATAAAAAACAAGGTGCTCGACGAAGTATGCCAAGCAGAAGGAGTGCCCGGGCTGAAAGAAAAACTTGGACTGCTCTCGAACACAGAAGCAGCACGCCAGCTTATCGAGGGCGTAGAATTACTACGCGATAACCTCACCCGCTACCTCAGCGATGAGCGTTACAGTCTCAGGCCTTTGCACAACTTCCTGTTCACACGCGATGCATCCATCAGCATGTACAACAAGGTTTTGATCGGCAAAATGGCCAGCAACGTTCGCGAACGTGAATCAATTATCATGGACTCAATATTCAAAAACCACCCCCGTTTTGGTGTTGAGACTATTTCGGCTGCCAACCTTAATTCACCAGAAATAAAAATTGAAGGAGGCGACGTTCAGATTGCACGCGATGATGTATTGGTCATCGGGACCGGCATCCGCACTTCAACACAGGGCATCGACTTTATTATTGAAGCTGTCAAGAAACAGAAAAAAACGAGACATCATATCATTGTTCAGGAATTGCCCGACACACCTGAATCGTTCATCCACCTCGACATGGTATTTACCATGCTCGACCGTGACACCTGCATGGTGCATGAACCCCTTATTATGACGCACAACCGCTACCGCACCATCCATATTGTTATTGATAATGGAAAGGTAGATTCGATAAGCACGGCATCAAATCTTTTATCGGCACTAAAAAGCACTGGCATCGACCTTGATCCTGTAAAATGCGGAGGCGATGACACCTGGCACCAGGAACGTGAACAATGGCATAGCGGTGCGAATTTCCTTGCACTCAAACCAGGTGTGTTTATGGGTTACGAGCGAAACAACTATACTGCCGAAGCACTTAACCGTAAAGGCTTTAATGTTGTTAAAGCTTCAGATATTATAAAAGATGACCTACCCATACCAGGGGCAAAAACACTGATAACCATTGCCGGTGCCGAACTGGCACGAGGTGGTGGTGGCGCACGTTGTATGAGCATGCCGGTAAAACGTATGGATGTAAATTGGTAATATAAGATTTATGCGAAAACTAAAAAACAGCGAACTAAACCGTATTGACATTGATACGTATAAGAAAACAGGCAAAACCCCTATTGTTGTTATTCTCGACAATATCAGAAGTTGCAACAATATCGGGTCGGTTTTTCGCACCTCCGATGCCTTACTGGTTGAAAGTATTTATTTGTGCGGCTATACAGCAACCCCGCCCAACAAAGACATTCACAAAACAGCCCTCGATGCCGAAAAATCGGTTGACTGGAAATACTTTAAAGAAACCAGCGATGCTGTAACTGAATTAAGAAGCAATGGCTATAAAGTTTATGCCATTGAACAGGTTGACAAAAGTATGCTGCTTCCTGATTTCACACCTAAGCCCGACGAAAAAATTGCACTAATATTTGGCAACGAAGTAAAAGGTGTTCAACAAAAAATAGTTAACCTATGCGATGGAGCCATTGAAATTCCACAATATGGGACCAAACATTCGTTCAACATATCGGTAAGTGCCGGCATCGTACTATGGGATCTTTTTAACAAAACTGTACTTGCAAAATAAATCCCTTTTAACACGCCCAGTTCAAAAACCGGGCAATAAAAAAAGCCTGCCATAGGCAGACTCTTCAATATTTAAAAATTACAACACTTCATTATTCTTTGTCGCATTCAGCTTTCTTTTCGCTGCATGATGACTTTTTCTCAGCACAACCTGATTTTGCTTTCTTATCACAATCAGCTGATTTTTTTTCAGTTTTCTTGTCGCAATCAGCTGATTTTTTCTCAGCTTTCTTGTCACAATCAGCTTTTTTCTTCTCGTCACCTTCTACATTAACAATTGTAACGTCTGTGTCAATTGCGTTAACAACAGTTGGTGCAAAAACAGCTAAAGCAAATACAAATAAAAATGAATAAACAATTTTCTTTTTCATAACTATCGATTTTTAATGATTAATATTCTTTTTAGAATGATTCAAAACTACAACAACAAACAAGTAAAGCATGTTATTGGTTTGTTATTTGATGTTAACGCGATGTTAATGTCGCAAAATTCATATTTCTTTAATTATTTTTGTTTCGATGAAGAAGCCCGGGAAACAAACTATACTTGCATTATTCACCTTTATTGCCTTACTAATAATTTTGGCAGTACAGGTAAACTGGGTATTTAAGTCTGCCCGGCTCGAAGAGCGACAATTCAACTTGACAATAAACAATGCCCTCTCGGAAGCAAGGCGGGCCATTGGCGAAACAGCCCAGGAATGCCCCGACATGCAAAATTACCTTTGTGGGAACCAATGCAAAGAACACATCCGTGAAGAAAAAATTGCTGAAATAGACAGCATTATTCATTCGAACCTTGAGATACAAAATATCGACCTTGATTACACTTTTCAAATTACCGACACAACCATTAACTATTCATCGCGGCTTTTTGGAAACAAGTGCTACCTAAAAAGCCTGAACGGACTACTGGAGAAAGACAATATAAAAATCAGGCTTGAATTTCCTGACCGTAACCAATTTTTATTGGCACAAATCAGGGGCGTGTTTTTACTAGCTTTTATTTCATTAGTTTTTGTCGCCGTTTCTTTTTTCGTTACCCTGAGAATGTTTAGAAAAGAACAAATGATGGTGGAACAAACATCCGATTTTATAAACAACCTCAAATCCGCAGATAAATAATTTTGTTTGAAAAATAATCATTTTTAGCTTTGAATAGGGGATTTCTCACCTATTAATTGAGGTTTTCTTCAATTATTTAGCCAAAATACCTGTACATTTTTTAATTTTTTCCTAGCTCGACCACT
>JASMTI010000128.1:0-2330 GCA_041694375.1 Bacteroidales bacterium
AGGGTTCACCTCGACGGGCAAACCATGGAAATTAAAGTACTACGAAGAATTCGATAATAAGAAAGGTGCAATGCAACGAGAATTTGAATTAAAACGTCACAAAAGCCGTAAGCTTATTGAAGACATCATTGGCGAGTGTGATCCGAAAAAAGGTTGCCCGAAAAACAGGCAACCTCACAAAATTTTTAACGTACAAAGTTAACTATTTAACTAAAACTTTGCCGGTCATTTCGGGTGGTATAACAAGCCCCATGATGTTAAGCAAAGTAGGGGCAACATCGGCCAGTACCCCGTCTTCTAATTTACCTTCTTTATTGTCAGTTACCCAAATACATGGTACCGGGTTTAACGAGTGGGCTGTGTTTGGCGAGCCATCTTCGTTTACAGCATTATCAGCGTTCCCATGGTCGGCAATGATCAGAACATCATATCCTCCCTTTTTGGCTGCTGTAACCACATCTTTCACACATTCGTCAACTGCTACTACAGCTTTATAAATGGCATCGTAAACACCAGTGTGTCCTACCATGTCGCCATTGGCAAAGTTAAGGCAAACAAAATCGGCTGTTTCATTTTCAAGTTCGGGCACAATAGCGTCGCGAATATCATAAGCACTCATTTCCGGTTTCAGGTCATAAGTAGGCACCTTGGGCGATGGGCATAAGATACGTTTCTCGCCATCAAATTCAATTTCCTGGCCTCCTGAGAAGAAGAAAGTCACGTGGGCATATTTTTCGGTCTCGGCAATTCTGATTTGCTTCATGCCGGCTTTCGAAACTACTTCTCCCATGGTGTTTACAACATTATCTTTTCTGAATATCACATCAATTCCTTCAAAATCGGCTTTATATTCAGTCATTGTATACCATTTCAAATCCTGGGTTTTCATGCCATATTCAGGAAGATCTTCCTGTGTAAAGGCAATTGTAGCCTGGCGTAGGCGGTCGGTACGGAAGTTGAAGCAAATAACCACATCACCTTTTTCGAATGTAGCAAGCGGCTTTCCCTGTTCGTCGGTAACTGCGATGGGTTTCATAAACTCATCGGTGATGCCGTCATCATAATATTTCCTGATGCTTGCCAATAAATCTGTGGTTTTTTCGCCTTTCGCCTCCAGCCAAAGGTCGTAGGCCAGTTTCATGCGGTCGTAATTTTTATCACGGTCCATGCCGTAATAGCGGCCAATTATTGAAGCGAACTTCGCATTGGTTTTTTCAAGTTCCTTAATATCGTTCTCGATAAAGCCATATCCTGATTTTGGGTCGGTGTCGCGGCCATCGGTCAGTCCGTGTACAAAAACATTTTCAAGCCCCATGTCGGTTGCGATTTGGCTAAGCGCAATCATGTGTGAGCTGAGTGCATGTACCCCGCCGGGACCAATTAGTCCAACCAGGTGTACATTCTTATTGTTTTCTTTAGCGTAATTATATGCTTTTACAATTTGTGGATGTTCCCAAAGTGACTTATCTCTAATGGCAAGTGAGATTTTTACCATGTCTTGATATAAAACCCTTCCGGCGCCCAGGTTCAGGTGGCCAACTTCAGAGTTCCCCATTTGCCCGTCGGGCAATCCGACATGTTCGCCACTTGCCAGTAGCTTCGAGTGTGGGTACTCTTCCATTAATGAGTCCATGAAAGGGGTTGGTGCCGTGGCTACTATGTCAGAATTGTCGCCTTTTCCCATTCCCCAGCCATCGAGGATCATTAGCATTGTTTTTTTATTCTTTGTCATATCGTAAAATTTAATCTTTATTGTTTAGCAGCAAAATTACTTGTTTTATTACAACAACAAAACCTAAGTTTTTGATTTCGAGAAAACTTAATTTTCTATTAAATGTCGATAGATGACGTGTTTGCTGAAATCTTAATATTTATAGGTTGACTTATTCAACTTTTTTTTAAAACTTACAACCTGAAAGTAAAATGATATCAAAAGTTTTGTATTTTACTGCCATCAATAAAAGTGTTATAGTTTTGTGTAAAGTTTTGTGTGATAGTGTGTTTTGTTTATTTAAAATTTAATGAGGTATGACGGTTACATCAAAGCCAAAAATTATTAAGGATTACGAAAAATTGCCGGTTGAGATTCAGGAGCAAATCAAATTGGAATATCCTTATGGGTTTAGCGATTCGTTGATTTCATTTTCTAACAAAAATGGTCAAATTGTGAGTGCTTTACCCTTTGAAACTGACGATCGTTACTATATGGTCAGAATGACTGTTAGTGAGGCAATAAAAATTGTTGAAGACGATGAAGATTTTGACTCAGACGGTACATTGAAAGATGGTATTCGTGAAGAATACGAAAATAAATATACCGATGATGTTGA
>JASMTI010000129.1:0-14640 GCA_041694375.1 Bacteroidales bacterium
CTTTTAAAAACATCCATATAACAGGAGGAGGCTCAAAATCGGCTTTATTGTGCAAGCTTACGGCTCAATATACAGGCAAGGCTGTAGCAGCCGGTCCGGTAGAAGGTGCTGCTGTTGGTAACCTGATGATACAAGCCTTGGCAGATAGGGCATTTGCTTCTGAAGAACAGGCACGTCTATGCATTGCCCGTTATTTTGATGTTAAAATTTATAACCCGTGATTTTTACAGCATATTGTTTTACGTGTTTTACTGATTTTGAATTACCCAAATCCCCAAAAACATCTAGTTGAGGCAAAATTATTATACGTTGTTCTATTTTTATTTTTAATCTAAAACTAAAAAAATGAACATCGTTGTTAATAATAAAGAATTGCCCGGCGGTGTACGTAAGATGGAACTGTCGGTATCTGATTTTTCATCTTCATTGAAGCCCGGTAATTGTGTGATTGTTAGAGTTAATGAAAAATCTGAAGGTATTTTTGCCATTGTGGGCGAGGTGGAAAATGAAAAAATATCATTATACGTTTCTCCCCAATACAGTAACAGGGTAAACGATTTAATAGTAGGTGACCGAATTTTAAAATTATCCGGGGGGGAATGCCATTCTTTTGAAAAACCCCATGGAAACCGGATAACAGTGTTGGCAGAAAATGATTCGGCATATTTACTTTATCCGTTGCTAAAACAACTCTACAAGCAGGGAATTACAATACAGTTATTGTTAGTTGGTTCCGATCACAAAGAAACCTTTTATTATAAGCATTTACAAAAATATTCATCTATTGTAAAACGTTTCGAAATTGAACGTAATAGCATAAAAATGAATTCTGTGTCAAAAATATTGCTTGATCATGTTGATTCATTTAATGCAGAAATGCTTTATACCTTTGGAAATGTATTTACAGTAAAAGAAACTTATCAATATTTGTCTTGCCGTCCCGGGTTACATGCTTCAGTGGTGCTTGATGCAACCACTGATTTTAATGCAAACATTAAAGGGCTGTATTCAGTTTCAATGAGCCGCAAATCGAAATATTTTACGGTTGAAGGTCCCGATTTTTACGCGGTTTACCGCACTCCCGAAGAAATGATTGGGCGTTTTGATTTGCATTGTATAAAAACAAAAGGTGCTTATTATTCTAAAACTCAATCTGTTTAACTTTCCTGACATCAATTATTTGTGGTTATTAAAGCTTTTGCTATCTTGAGTTGCCGGATATTATTAAAAGTTAGGGCAATTAAGGGTTGACAAAAAATAATGATAATGGAAAATCAGTCGTCTGAAAAAGAGAATGGTAGTGCAGGTGATGTAAACCTGAAGCCAACTTATAATTATCGTATCGATCATATAAGCGATGAAATTGCTTTGCTTGTTAGCCGTAAGAACAAAATCTCATCGTTGTTGAAAGCCGTTAGTAATGTAATTGTAAAAGAAGCATTTCCGGTTGTAATATCGGCTCAGGTTGTTTATAATGGCGATAGGTATCAAAGTAAAGGTTTTAAGCACACTAATACGGCTTTGCGGCACGATTTGAAAATATTGGACAGCAAAAAAGGTAAACTCGAAATATTTTTTAACTCAGACCTTGTGCCGGCTGAAAATTTTGACGATTTTGTTGCTGTAAAAGAACACCTGAGTGCCTGGAGTATTATTGTTGCAGGTGCTATTTCTACAATTCGTCTTAAAGAAGAGTCTGAAAAGCACCGTGAAAGGGTTAAAGAACTGGTTGGGATTGACCGCGTCAATCAAATTTTAAACAGTGGCGGTACCATTACCGAAGCTTTGGCAGGGCTTTGTAATTATTTGCCCGAAGCATGGCAACACCCCAAATATACAGTTGCCCGCATAACTTATGGCGATAAAAAATTTACTAGCCGAAAATTTAAAGAAACCCAGTGGCGTTTGATGGAAATTTTTGAAACGCCCGATAAGAAAAAAGGGCGTATCGAGATTTTTTATCTCAAAAAATTTAGTGAAGAAGATGAGGGACCTTTTTTGAAGGAAGAAAGAAACTTCCTGAAAAACCTGGCGGCATTAATATCGGGCGTTGTGAGCAGGAATTCATTGAAAGACCTTCTTTATCAGAATTCAGAGCGTTTGAAAGAGCTGAAAGGTATCAATACTACTTCACAAATTTTAAAGCAATCACGTACACTTGAAGACGCACTTCCAAAAATATGTGAAATATTGCCACCGTCGTTTCAATACCCTGACTATACGGTGGTTCGGATAAAATACAATCAAAAAAAATATGAAAGCGATGACTTTAGTGAAACTCCTTGGAAACTAGCACAGTATTTTCAATCGGTTTCTAACAAACGGGGGGTTATTGAAGTTTATTACACCAAAGAGTTTCCCGATATTGACGAAGGGCCTTTTTTAAAAGAAGAACGAAACCTTTTGATTAATATGGCCGGGCTGATATCAGGCCGTGCCGCCAAAGATATGTTTGGGCGCCTGAATAAAATGAACATAGAGCGCCTGAAGGAGCTGGATGCCATAAACCACACCTCCCGGATTATTGAGGAGGGGAACAGCATTGATGAAACTTTGATGCGCATTACCCATATTTTGCCCGACTCATGGCAATACCCTAAATATACCGCCTGCCGTATTCGTTTTGAAGGTAAAGAATATGCAACCCCGAACTTTGCCGAAACCGAATGGGTTCAAACGGGTCAAATTGCCACAATTGATAACAAAAAAGGTACGGTTGAAATTGTTTACCTGAAAGAATTACCTAAAGAAGATGAAGGCCCTTTCCTGAAAGAAGAACGTAACCTTTTGGATAACATTTGTAAGTTGATTAACGGGTATTTAAATGGCTTCAAAGGGCTCGAAATTATCAATAAAAAAGGGGTTGTAATCAATGCCCAGCATAAATCGGAAGAGTTCCGTAAGTCGCTGGTTAAAAATAAAAAACCCTTACAGTTGTATTTTAACCAGCAATCGCTCGAAAAATATGTCTACCTCGATATGATGAAGTATAAAGTGAAACATGTGTTGTTTGTTTCAACCTTGTACGACGCGTTTATGCTTGAAAGCGAGGATTCGTTTTTTGAAAAGTTTATGGGCGAAATTTATCAGTACAGTCTTTTTTCGTTACCCCGGATAACGGGTGTTTCATCAGCAGAGGAAGCCCTTGAATTGCTTGAAACAACACATTTCGATATGGTTGTGCTCATGGTAGGGCTCGACCGTAAAGCCCCCATTGAACTAAGCGAGAAAATAAAAGCTTACAACGAAACCATTCCAATATACTTATTGCTCAACAAAAAAAGTGACCTGAAATACTTTGAAGAGCTGATACCTACCATTCGTTCGGTTGACCAGATATTTGTATGGAATGGCGATTCCTTAATTTTGTTTTCCATT
Source organism: Bacteroidales bacterium (assembly GCA_041694375.1). Lineage (GTDB taxonomy): Bacteria > Bacteroidota > Bacteroidia > Bacteroidales > Prolixibacteraceae > Roseimarinus. The sequence goes on from JASMTI010000129.1 coordinate 3,379, forward strand.
GTAAAATCAATTGAAGACCGGGTAAATGTTGAGAACGATACACGTGTGGGGCTGGTTCGGGTAATCTTATTGATAGAAGACTCCCCATTGTATTATTCAAAGTATTTGCAAATGCTTTATACGATTGTATTCGACCAGGTGCAGCAAATATTGCCCGAGGTTGAGAAGAACGAGTTGGATAAAATAAGCCGGATGCGTTCGCGACCAAAAGTTTTACTGGCACGTACGTACGAAGAAGCCCTTTCAATTTTTAATAATTATAAAGATTTCATGCTCTGCGTTATCTCTGATGTGGAGTTTGAGCGTGCCGGTAAAATTGATAAAGAAGCCGGCATAAAATTCATTGAACATGCCCGTGATAAAATTCATAACCTGCCGGTTGTGTTGCAATCCTCTGAAGAGTCGAACCAGGCAGAGGCACAGAAGGTTGGTGCTTCATTTCTGAATAAAAATTCTGAAACATTATTAAAAGACCTGAAAAGTTTCCTGAAAAACTTCCTCGGTTTTGGTTCATTTGTATTTCGTAATGCCAAAGATGAAAAAATTGCGGTGGCACGTTCATTGCGCGAGTTTGAAACCTTGCTGCAAAAAATCCCTGACGAATCATTTTATTTACATGCGCACGAAAACCAGTTTTCACTGTGGTTAATGGCAAGGGGCGAAATTCAACTGGCCAAAACGCTTAACCCCATTCCTGTTACTTCGATGGAGCAGGTTGGCGAGTCGCGAAAGTTTTTCCTTGAAACAATAAAACGTTACAGGGAAGAGAAAAAGCGCGGCAAGATTATGAGTTTTGAAGAAACAGCTTCGCTTGATGAACGAAATATTGTGTCGTTCTGTACTGGCTCGTTGGGCGGGAAAGGCCGTGGTTTAGCCTTTATCAATGTCTTAATTTATAACTTCGATTTTGGCGATCTTTCTAAAAGGATTAATATTTCAACACCAATTACCGTTATTATTGGTACCGATGAGTTCCAAAAGTTTATGGGCAAAAATAAATTGCTCGATAAAGTATTGGACGAAGAAATTTCGTATGATGAGCTCAGGCGGCATTTTCAGGAGGCTCATTTATCACCTTCGCTGCTTCATAAACTGAAAGTGCTCATTAAACAAATAAACCGGCCTATAGCCGTGCGTTCATCAAGTACTTCCGAAGATTCAATAACACATCCTTTTTCAGGGGTATTTGATACTTATATCATTCCAAATTGTGAGCAAAATAAACGGCGTGTGCTCGAAATGCTTTCAACAGCCATTAAAATGATTTATGCTTCGGTTTATTCCGATGGCGCCCGGACCTATTTCGAGGCCATAAACCATCGTATCGAAGATGAAAAAATGGCTGTTGTGTTGCAGGAGCTTGTGGGCTCGTACCACGGCGACCATTATTATCCGCACATTAGCGGGGTGGCACAGTCGTTCAACTATTATCCCATAGCCGACATGAAGCCCGAAGAAGGTTTTGCTGTAACAGCTATCGGTTTGGGCACTTACGTTGTTAACGGGTGGAAGTCGTACCGGTTTTCACCGACCTATCCAAAAGTTTCGGTATACAGCATAAAGGATCTGCTGAATAGTACACAGGTGAACTTTTTCGCGCTGAATTGTAAAAATTTCGATTTCGACCTGGTTGAAAATGGTGAATCTGCTACTTTAGATTTACTTGAGATATCAGAAGCCGAGAAGCATGGAACATTAAAGCATTCGGCTTCTGTTTATAATGTAGATAATGACCGTATCGAACCCGGCCTCAGTGCTTATGGCCCGCGCATTGTGAATTTTGCCAACATACTCCAGTACGATTATATACCGTTGGCCGAAACCATCAGTACAATTTTGCATACCGTTGAAGAAGCATTCGGTTCGCCTGTTGAGATTGAGTTTGCGGTTGACCTGGAAAAAGGTAAACATGGCCTGCCAACCTTTTATTTGTTGCAAATTAAACCTTTGTTAACAGGTCTTAATGCACAGCAAATTGATTTTAGTGCCTTTAATAAATCCGATATGTTGTTGTTCACAAACCTGAGTTTGGGCAACGGGGAATTAACAACCATTACCGATGTTATTTATCTACCGCCCGATCGGTTTAGTAAACTGAAGACCGTTGAAATGTCTGAAGAAATTGAAAAACTGAACAATAAAATGATGAAGGAAAACCGGAAGTATATACTCATTGGCCCCGGAAGATGGGGTACCCGCGACCGCTTTTTAGGTATTCCTGTAAATTGGTCACAAATATCAAATGCTAAGGTAATTGTAGAAACCAGCCTCGATAATTTCCCGCTTGACTCTTCCCTGGGGTCGCATTTTTTCCATAACGTAACGTCAATGAATATTGGTTATTTTTCAGTTATCCATAACTCTAAATCCGATTTTATACGTTGGGATGTTCTTGAAAATTGTACTTTAGTGGACGAAACAGAATTTTTTAAACATGTACGTTTTACCGAGCCATTAAAAGTGGTAATGGACGGCAAGAAAAAAACTTCAGCAATTATTTTTAATAAATAAAATGATTAACGTAGGAATATACGATGAGCATAAAATTATGGCTAGGGGATTGCAAATGATCCTCTCCCAGGTGAGCGATTTCGATGTTCTTTTTTTTACCGACAGCAAAGCAAAACTAAACGAGTGCATTAAAAATCGAAGTTTGCATGTGCTGGTAATCAATATGCACGACACTTCTATACGGAATATGAACCTCATTATCCAGTTATCATTGGCCAATCCTAAAACAAAGTTGTTAATTATTTCGTACGACAACAGTGAAGAAACCATATTGAAAATTGTAAAATCAAAAGCAAAAGGTTTTTTGGGGCGCGATGCTTCGCAACGGGACCTGATTGAAGCGATTTACACCCTGCGCAATGGTTTTGATTATTTCAACAATTCAATTAACCAGGTTGTACTCAATCAGTATATCAACGAATATGACAGCGACCCTGCAAAAGAGAGGGAGATAGATAACCTTAGTGAACGTCAGATCGAAATTTTAAAATTGTGGGGGAAAAGCTTTTCAAACCAGGAAATTGCTGATCAACTATTTATTAGCGTACGTACGGTTGAATCGCATAAAAACCACATTATGCAAAAACTGAAACTGAAAAGCACGGTTGATTTAGTGAAGTTTTCAATAAAAAACAACATAATTGAAATATAAAAAATCGTGCTTTGTCTGTTTTTTATTCATTTTTGATTGAATACTATTTGTAGCCTTTTTTTCTTTCCTGCTATTTTGCCCCGTGGTTTCTGTATAACAATTATTTTATATTTTTGAAACAATGAAAAACATATTTGAAGAACGCAAAACTAAGATAATTAGTGAGCATGAGGCACTTTTGAACAAGAAGAACGAAGCTCTTTTCAGCACAAATGGTGTTTACACCCGCTATGCCAATCCGATATTAACCCGCGACCATGTACCTTTGCATTGGAGGTTCGACATGAACCCCGTTACCAACCCATTGTTTTTGGAACGTATTGGTTTTAATGCCGCTTTTAATGCCGGGGCCATAAAATGGAACGGTAAATATTTGCTCGCTGTACGCACGGAAGGAAACGACCGAAAGTCATTTTTTGCCATAGCCGAAAGCCCCAACGGGATTGATAATTTCAGGTTTTGGGAGCGGCCTGTATTGTTGCCCCAAACCGGCGAATGGGACACCAATGTTTATGATATGCGTTTAACTGCGCATGAAGACGGTTGGGTTTATGGTGTTTTTTGTACCGAACGTCATGATCCCGATGCACCAGAGGGTAATACGTCGGCAGCCGTTGCGGCAGCCGGTATTGCCCGTACAAAAGATTTTAAAACATGGGAGCGGCTTCCCGATTTGATATCACATAGCGGTCAACAACGCAACGTAGTATTGTTTGAAAAATTTGTTGATGGGAAATATGCTTTTTTCACCCGTCCCCAGGATGGTTTTATCGACACCGGAAAAGGTGGTGGCATAGGGTGGGGATTATCTGATACCATCGAAAATGCCGAAATTAAAGAAGAACGTATCATCGACAGCAAAACTTATCACACAGTTTACGAGGTGAAAAACGGACTTGGCCCCCACCCAATTTATACCGATAAAGGTTGGCTTCACCTTGCACATGGTGTACGAAATACAGCAGCCGGCCTGCGATATGTGTTGTACGTTTTTATGACCGATAAAAATGATGTAACCAAAATCATCCACAAACCTGCCGGACATTTCATTGCCCCGTTGAAAAACGAAAGGGTGGGCGATGTGTCAAATGTATTGTTTGCCAACGGGTGGATTGCCGATGATGATGGTACAGTGTACATTTACTATGCTTCATCCGATACCCGCATGCACGTGGCCACAACATGCATCGAAAAGCTAATCGACTATTGTGAAAACACACCTGAAGACGGTTTGCACTCTCATTTATCGGTACAATCAATTAATGATTTAATTGACAGGAATTTGGAAATTATGTAATCATGAACAGATCAATTGCAGAATTTATAAAAGTCCAGGAAGAGGAACTATCGCGGATAATGTCATTTTGGTCAGAAAATGCTGTTGATGACGAAAACGGTGGTTTTCTGGGGGCAATAAATGGTTATGGAAAGGTAGTGAAAAACGCTACCAAAGGAGCTGTGCTCAATGCCCGTATTTTATGGACATTTTCGGCTGTGTACAATTATACCAAAGACAAAAAATATCTTCAAATGGCCAAGCGTGCCTTTGATTATTTTGTAGATTATTTTATTGATAAGAAAAATGGCGGTGTGTTTTGGGAGTTATCGTCACAAGGTGAGCCTATAAACAAGCGAAAACAAGGTTATGCTCAAGGTTTTGCCATTTATGGCTTGTCGGAATATTACCGTGCCACAGGCAACGAGAAAAGCCTTTTATTGGCACAGGAATTGTTCTGGACGCTCGAAAAACATTTTTTCGATAAAGAAAATGGGGGTTACATTGAAGCTTTGGGCGAAGACTGGACAGAACTAAGCGATATGCGCCTTAGCCCTAAAGATGCAAATGAGCCAAAATCGATGAATACACATCTTCATATTCTTGAGCCTTATACAAATTTATACCGTTGCTGGAAAAATCCGATACTCGAAAAAAGTATCAGGAACTTGGTCCGTGTGTTCCTCGATAAAATAATTGACCGTCCAACAGCGCATTTCAACCTGTTTTTTGATATTGACTGGAAGGTGAAATCTACAGCAGTTTCTTTTGGTCATGATATCGAAGGCTCGTGGCTATTGGCCGAAGCAGCCGAAGAGATTGACGATAAGTTGCTGGTTGATGAAGTGAACATCATGGCATTGCGAATGGTTGATGCAATGATGCAGCAAGGCACAGATGCCGATGGCTCGTTGTTCAATGAACGTGATGGTGAACATTTGGATACCGATAAGCATTGGTGGCCACAGGCCGAGGCTCTTATTGGTTATGTAAATGCCTGGCAAATTACCGAAGAAGACAAATATATTGACGAGGCTGAAAAAGTATGGAATTTTATCGACTTAACAATGCTCGACCGAAAAAATGGGGAATGGTTCTGGAGGGTAAACAAAACAGGTGAGCCATACATTGAGGAAGAAAAAGCAGGCTTTTGGAAATGTCCGTATCATAACTCAAGGGCTATTATTGAAGTATGTTCAAGGTTAAATAACATCTAACTAAACTAATAAAACCAATAAAAATGAATGACAGGGTTTCATTGAGGGAAAAAATCGGATACGGCCTGGGAGATGCCGCATCATCGATGTTTTGGAAAATATTTACATTTTATCTGGCCATTTTTTATACCGATGTGTTTGGCATATCGGCCGCCGCAGCCGGAACCATGTTTTTGGTTACCCGTATTTGGGACACGGCCAACGACCCTATTATGGGAATTGTGGGTGACCGCACCCGTACACGATGGGGTAAATTCAGGCCGTATTTGCTTTGGGTAGCTGTTCCGTTTGCAATAATTGGTGTATTGCTCTACACAACGCCCGATTGGAGTACAACAGGCAAGCTTATTTATGCCTATGTAACCTATACGTTAATGATGATGGCCTACACGGCAATAAATGTACCTTATGCAAGCTTGTTGGGGGTAATGACCGCCAATACCGAAGATCGTACCAGTTTGGCATCTTACCGCATGGTGTTTGCTTTTGGTGGTAGTTTGCTGGTGGTTGCCATTTATCAGCCTATAGCCGATATGTTTCAAAATATTGTGAGCACCAATGCTGCTTACCAGCTTACTATGGTGGTGATTGGTGCCATTGCAGTTACCTTTTTTGTCCTTACTTTTTCGTGGACCCGCGAACGGATTAAGCCTCCGAGGGATCAGAAAAACAGCTTGAAAGAAGATTTCAAAAACCTTTTAAATAATATTCCGTGGTTTATATTGCTCGGCGCCGGTGTGATGACGCTTATTTTTAACTCGGTGCGCGATGGTGTGGCCATGTACTATTTTAAGTATTATATTACCGATGATACGGCTGTTGCATTATCAAAAATGACCTTTACCTATAGTACGCTATACTTGTTTTTGGGGCAGGCTACAAATATGCTGGGTGTAATTATGGCAAAGCCAATATCGGCACGCCTGGGAAAACGAAAAACATTTATGTACGCCATGGTTTTGGCAGCTGCGCTTAGTTCGTTATTTTATTTTTGTACAAAAGAAGCAGTTGCCATGGTTTACGTGTTACAGGCATTGGTGAGTTTTTGTGCCGGAGTTATTTTCCCGTTACTGTGGTCGATGTATGCCGATACGGCTGATTATTCAGAATACACAACCGGACGACGTGCAACAGGGCTTGTATTTTCAGCTTCAAGTATGACACAAAAACTGGGTTGGACCCTTGGTGGATCAATTACACTATGGCTTTTGGCATTCTATGGATTTGAGGCCAATGTTGAACAAACCCCCGATACCATCGAAGGTATTAAACATATGTTGAGCTTTGTGCCGGCTGTCGGTGCATTAATTTCAGGTTTGTTTATGTATTTTTATAAATTGGATGACAAAACAATGAAGAAAATTGAAGTAGAATTAGCTAAACGGAGGGCTAATGATTAGTTGATTTTGCAATTTTAAAGCACAAAAAAAGAGTGTCAAATTTATTATCATTTGACACTCTTTTTTGTTTTAATGGTCAATATCTAACATCTAACGATCTGTTCTTAATTATCTTCTTCATCAAATAAGTGATCGCTTAACCTTTGTAAGGTATCTTTCTTGTATTTGCTATTTACAAGTATCGACATGTTATACTGGCTTCCACCATACGAAATCATACGTACCGGTATTCCTTCGATGGCTTCAAAAACCTGTTTTGAGAACACCTTCTGTTCTGAAATCATATCACCAACAACACAAACAATCGTATGATCACGGTCAACATCAACTTCACCAAACTCATTCAGTTCATCAAGTATCTGGTTAAGGTATTGATCATTATCAATGGTTAATGAAACTGAAACCTCTGATGTTGCAATCATATCAATTGCTGTTTTATATTTTTCAAATACTTCAAAAACAGCGCGCAGGAACCCGTAAGCCATAAGCATCCGGTCTGACAGGATGCGGATCGCAATGATGTTATCTTTAGCAGCAACAGCTTTTAGCCCTTCAATAGTTTTATCGTTCGATATTAATGTTCCATTGTCGGTTGGGTTCATTGTATTTTTTAAACGTACCGGGATATTGGCTTCACGGGCCGGTAAAATAGTAAGCGGGTGTAATATTTTAGCACCAAAATAAGCCAGCTCGGCAGCTTCGGTAAATAACAGGTTGTCAATTTTTTGAGTTTTGTCAACATAACGGGGGTCGTTGTTGTGGAAACCGTCAATATCGGTCCATATCTGCACCTCCTCGGCATTAATTGCTGCACCAATTAAAGTTGCAGTATAATCGCTGCCACCGCGTTGCAGGTTATCGATATCGCCATAGATATTACGGCAAATAAACCCTTGCGTAATATAAATTTGTTTGTTTTTGTTGAGTTCAAGTGCAGGTTTGATCAAATCTTTAATCGCAGCCAGGTCGGCTTGTTTGTCGGCATTGATACGCATAAATTCGAGCGAAGGGAGTAGCGTGGCATCGTGGCCATTTTCGTTGAGCAGAAAAGTTACAAGTGCCGTGGAAATTAGTTCACCTTGTGCTAAGATTACCTGTTCCTTAACCGGGCCAAAATCACCTTCGGTTTGTTCTTCCAGCTTCGAAAATTGCTTGTCAATAACATCTTGTCCTTTTGCCCTGTATTCTTTAGTTTCATACAAATCGGTAACAACCGTGGCGTATTTTGCTTTTAAATCGGCTATAATTTTATGGGCTTCTTCTTTCTTTCCTTCATATAAGCAGTTGCTTATTTCAACCAGCGTATTGGTTGTGCCCGACATTGCAGACAACACTACGATTTTCGGTTCTCCATCGGTTATGATATTCATTACCGAACGCATATTCTCAGGTGACCCTACCGAGGTTCCACCAAATTTGAAAACTTTCATCTTTTTTATTTTTTTAAGTGTTTCCCAAAAATTTTCATAAATATGACAAAATTACTTGTTTTCTGTGGAAAATGAGTTTTCATTTTACCATTTCCAAACAAAAAGATAACATTTCGTCAGTGTTTTTCGTAAACATTTTTTTATTGTAGTAAGGCTGTTACTCTTTTCGTGTTTCTTCATAATTCCGGATGGTTGTTTTATCTTTGTTGTTTAATTTTGATTATATCATGATGGAGCAACTTATTGATGACGAAAAGATATTGCCGTTTAGAAAGGTTTTAACCGATAGCCGCCGCATAGCGATTGTGCCACATGTTAACCCCGATGGTGATGCCATAGGTTCAAGCATGGCCCTTTTCCGTATTCTCCGGAATATTGGGAAAAATGTGGATGTGGTCATTCCCAACGATTTTCCTGACTTCCTGAACTGGATAGAAGACAGTGAGAAAGTGATAAATTTTGAAGCTGAGCGCGTAAAGGCTGAATCAGTCATTAATAAGGCCGACCTTCTTTTTATCCTTGATTTTAACAACTTCGACCGTAGTGAGGAAATGGCCGGTACCCTGAAAGGGTTTAGGGGGAACACTATTATGATTGACCACCACCCGTCACCGTCGGCACCGTGTGACATCATTTTTTCTGATACATCACAAAGTTCAACCTGCGAATTGTTGTTCAGGATTATTGCCGATGCAGGATTGGATAATTTTATTGATAAAAGTGCTGCCGAGGCAATTTTTGCCGGCATGATGACCGATACCGGCAATTTTAGCTATAATGCCTCGTCACCAGATACTTACAGGATTATAGCTGCTTTGCTTGAAAAGGGGATAGATAAAGACCAGGTACATGCCAATGTGTTTCATACCTTTTCGGCCGACCGGTGGCGGCTTATTGGCCATAGTTTGAAAGAAAAGATGGTGATTATTCCTGAACTGAAAACCGGTTACATCAGTTTAAGCAAAGCCGAACTTGATCAGTTTAATTTTCAGTCGGGCGATACCGAAGGGCTTGTGAACTACCCGCTAATGGTAAAAGGAATTGTTTTTTGTGCCCTATTTACCGAAAAGGATGATTATGTGAAAATGTCGTTCCGGTCGAAAGGGATTTTTTCAGTTAACGAATTTGCACGCGCTCATTTTAATGGTGGCGGACATGATAATGCAGCCGGGGGAAAAATCGACCTTAAGCTTGAGGATGCGATTAAAAAGTTTGAATCGTTGCTTCCGGGGTATAAAGATAAATTGTATGCTTCTGAGTAGCTTTTGTGTAAATTTTAGTTTTAGTTAGAATATAAAAGTGTTAGATGAAACGTTCCGATTTATTAAAAAAATTACTTCCCGGCTTTATCCCTTTGTTTGTTTTTATAGCTGCCGATGAAATTTGGGGTACAAAAATTGGTCTTGTTGTAGCACTTGCTGTTGGTGTTGCCGAGTTGGTTTATACTTATATTAAAGAAAAACGTTTCGATAAATTTATTCTTCTCGATACTGCATTGCTGATTGCCTTAGGAGGTGTGTCGATTTTGCTCCACAACGAAATATTTTTTAAAATAAAACCCGCGGTAATTGAGGGGATCATGTGTGTTATCCTTGCTGTTTCTGCTTATACTAAAGTTGATATAGTTGGAGGCATGTCGAAACGTTACATGAAGGGCATTGAAATGAATGATGCTGTTCAGCAAAAATTCAAGCAAACCCTCAGGGTGATGTTTTGGATTTTTACGGTGCATACATTACTGGTGCTGTATGCTGCATTCTACATGTCGAAAGAAGCCTGGGCCTTTATTAGCGGCGGATTGTTTTATATTCTTTTCGGGGTTTATTTTGTATATGAAATTTTAATTCAAAAACGAAAAGCGAAGAAACAAAATGTTGTCCCACAAGAAGATGAAGAGTGGTTGCCCGTAGTTGACGAAACAGGAAAAATAATTGGTAAGGCATTGCGCTCGGTTTGTCATAGCGGGAAAAAATTGTTGCACCCGGTGGTGCATTTACACGTACTGAACCACCGCAAACACTTGTTTTTACAAAAACGCCCCGAAACTAAACTTATACAACCCGGTAAATGGGATACAGCCGTGGGCGGGCATATTGCTTTTGGCGAAGATGTAAAAACGGCAATACAACGCGAAGCTTACGAGGAAATAGGGCTCAAAGAGTTTTCTGCAAAACCAATTGGTAATTATGTGTTTAAAAGCGATGTTGAACACGAATTGGTGTATTCATTTTTAACACACGATTACAAGGGCATTAACCTGCACTCAGATGAAGTACAGGAAGGCAAATTCTGGACACAAAAGCAAATAGAAAACAACTTGGGTAAAGGCGTGTTTACACCCAATTTTGAACTGGAATACGAGAAACAGCTAAAGAATAAGTTGTTTTAGCCTATTTAGTTAGCGCATGTTCAATAATTTTCGCTCGAAATTTTCATAACCCTTCATGCCCATTGTCTTTGATCTTTCAAGGTAAGTTTTTGCCTTGTTGATATCCCCAATTTCGGAATAGGCAACAGCTGCTTTAAACCAAGCTTCGGCGTATCCGGGCTTAAGTTCGATTGCTTTTTCTAAATCATTTATGGCTTTTTGGTATTCTCCCAAAGAATAATAGGCTGTGCCCCGTTCGAAATATATTTGTTCGTCATCTTTAATAAAATGCAGGGCAAAATCACAATAGCGGGTAATGGCTTTATGTTGCTGAAGCTGCCTTAATAAATAACACTTTTCGTAATAGAAATCAGGAACGATCGGGTTGATTGTAATGGCAACATCGAG
>JASMTI010000130.1:0-9676 GCA_041694375.1 Bacteroidales bacterium
GCACGTAACTTATCTTGTTCAAGACCGGTTAACTGACGCAGGCGCATCTCAACAATAGCCCGTGACTGAACTTCGGTTAGTTCAAATGTTTCTATCAGTCGTGTACGTGCTTCATCGGCATTCGATGATCCGCGGATTATTTTAATTACCTCGTCAATGTTATCGCTGGCAATAATTAACCCTTCAAGTATGTGGGCCCTTTTTTCGGCCTGGTCAAGTTCATATTGTGTACGGCGGGTTACCACATCGTGGCGGTGTTCTACAAAATGGTAAATTAAATCTTTGAGATTTAGCATTTTAGGGCGGCCGTTAACCAATGCAATATTGTTAACACTAAATGATGACTGCAACAAAGTGAACTTGTATAATTTATTCAATACCACATTTGAGATGCTGTCTTTTTTAACATCGATAACAATGCGCATACCATTACGGTCCGATTCATCATTTACATTAGAAATACCTTCAATTTTTTTATCGTTAACCAAATCTGCTATTTTCACAATCAAATCGGCTTTGTTAACCAAATAAGGTATCTCAGTGATGATTATTTGTTCCCTTCCGGTGCTGGTAGTTTCAATATGCGATTTACCCCGGATTAAAACCCGTCCCCTACCCGTGCGGTAAGCTTCACGCACTCCTTCGTACCCGTAAATTGTTCCACCAGTGGGGAAATCAGGTGCTTTTATGATATCAATTAAATCGTCAATTTCAATATCGCGATTTTCGATGTATGCTTTTATGGCTTCAACGGTATCTACCAGGTTATGGGGGGGCATATTCGTAGCCATACCAACGGCAATGCCTGAAGCCCCGTTTACCAAAAGGTTAGGGATACGTGTAGGCAGCACAGAAGGCTCCTTGAGTGTTTCATCAAAGTTCGGGTTGAAATCAACAGTGTTTTTGTCAAGGTCTGCTAACGTTTCTTCTGCAAATTTTGCCAACCTGGCTTCGGTGTAACGCATGGCTGCGGGGCTGTCACCATCAACCGAACCAAAGTTTCCCTGCCCGTCAACCAGCGGATAGCGCAATGACCAATGCTGAGCCATACGAACCATTGTCATATATACTGAAGAGTCGCCGTGAGGGTGATATTTACCTAAAACCTCCCCAACGATCCTGGCCGATTTTTTATATGATTTGTTAGAAGTAATCCCCAAATCGCCCATTCCATATAGTACCCGCCGATGTACCGGTTTAAAACCATCCCTTACATCGGGCAAAGCACGCGAAACAATAACCGACATTGAATAATCAATGTAGGCAGATTTCATTTGCTCTTCAATGTTAATCTTTATAATCCTTTCACTATCAGACATATAATAATCCTTTCTTTAAGTCTTCAAAAAAACGTTTAAAAATACAAAAATACCATAATTTTGCAGGTATAAATACATTGTTTAATTGAAAAAATTAACATACTTGAAAAATATATCAACAATTATCGATTTGTATTGTATTATTCATTAAAAACGAATGGATTTTATTTATATTAGCAATGCTAATTTTAAAAAAATAATTGATTAAGAATATGGAATCAAAATTTTCACCAAAAATAAAGGAAATCTTAAACTATAGTCGCGAAGAAGCCATAAGGCTTGGAAACGAATATATTGGCCCGGAGCATGTTTTTTTGGGAATATTGCGCGATGGAGATGGAATGGCAGTTAACATTCTCAATAAAATGTCAATCGACTTATCTGAGTTAAAGAGGGAAATTGACTCTGAGTTCAGGGAAGATTTACCCCTTACACCCGGACAACCTATTCAGTTACTAAAATCGGTTGAAAAAACATTAAAGCTGGTTTATCTTGAAGCCCGCTCAATGGGAAACCACCCTATTAATTCAGGCCATTTATTGCTGGCTATACTAAAGGATGAAGGAACTGTTTTTGCATCATTGCTCAAGGAATATAATATTAGCTACTATGTTGTAAAGTCGCAAATGGAAGAACAGAACAGACAAGCGCCCGAGGCAAAATCTGATTTCCCGGGTGAACCCGATGACGACCAGTCTGATTTTTTCCCTCCCAGGCCACCTCATGGCGGTGGACAAAGCCCAAGCGGAAATCCAAAGTCAGAAACTCCGGTACTCGATAATTTTGGTATCGACATTACGCAGGCAGCCGAAGAAGGGAGCCTTGACCCAATTGTCGGGCGCGATAAAGAAATTGAGCGTTTGGCACAGATTTTAAGCCGACGGAAGAAAAACAACCCAATATTAATTGGTGAACCGGGCGTAGGAAAATCTGCCATAGCCGAAGGCCTGGCCATTCGTATTATCGAGAAAAAAGTATCGAGGGTGTTGTTCGATAAACGTGTTGTAACCCTTGACTTAGCTTCAATCGTTGCCGGAACAAAATATCGCGGTCAGTTTGAAGAACGGATGAAGGCTATTTTGAATGAATTATCGAAAGTTGACAATGTAATTCTTTTTATCGACGAAATACATACCATAATTGGCGCCGGAGGGGCAACTGGGTCGCTCGATGCTGCCAATATGCTTAAACCGGCACTGGCCAGGGGCGATATTCAGTGTATTGGTGCCACAACCCTTGACGAGTACCGCCAGAATATTGAAAAAGACGGGGCACTGGAACGTCGTTTCCAAAAAGTAATGATTGAGCCAACTTCTATTGATGAAACGATACAAATTATTAACAACATAAAAAGTCGTTACGAGGATCATCACAATGTTTTTTATTCTGATGAAGCCATAGCTGCATGTGTTAACCTTACTGAACGTTATATTACCGACAGGCATTTACCCGATAAAGCTATTGACGCGTTAGATGAAGCCGGTTCAAGGGTTCATATTGCTAATATTAATGTGCCTGAAAAGATTGTTCAACTTGAGGAAAAAATTGAGAATACCCGCGAAGAAAAAATAAAAGCAGTTAAAAATCAGGATTTTGAGTTAGCAGCCAAATACCGCGATGATGAAAAAAACCTTATTCAGCTTTTAGAACGTGAGAAAGAAGACTGGGAACGCGAATTGATTAATCACCGCGAAACAGTTACTGAAGATAAAGTTGCCGAGGTGATTGCTATGATGTCAGGGATACCTGTACAGCGGGTAGCACAGGCCGAAAGCAAGAAGTTATTGGCAATGGGTAAAGATTTAAAACGAGCTGTTGTTGGTCAGGACAAAGCTATTGAAAAAATAGTTCGTGCCATACAGCGCAACCGTGCCGGTTTAAAAGATCCGAATAAGCCCATTGGTACATTTATTTTTCTCGGGCCTACCGGTGTTGGAAAAACACAACTGGCCAAGATACTGGCACAATACCTTTTTGATACTACTGATGCCCTTATACGTGTTGACATGAGCGAATATATGGAGAAATTTGCTGTTTCACGACTGGTTGGTGCACCCCCCGGATATGTTGGCTATGAAGAAGGAGGCCAACTCACTGAAAAAGTGAGAAGAAAGCCTTATTCTGTCATCTTACTTGATGAAATTGAAAAGGCCCATCCTGATGTGTTTCATATATTGCTGCAATTGATGGACGAAGGGCGGTTAACCGATAGTTTAGGGCGAAGGATTGACTTTAAAAATACAATTGTCATTATGACCTCGAACATCGGTTCACGCCAATTGAGCGAATTTGGTACGGGGGTTGGCTTTACTGCTCCCGATACGATCGACGCCGAACACTCTAGTCATGTAATTCAAAAAGCATTGAAAAAAGCTTTTGCCCCTGAATTTTTAAACCGGGTTGATGACGTGGTAATGTTCAATCCTTTAAGTGAAGAGGATATCACTAAGATTATTGATATTGAGTTGAGAAGCCTGTTTGAACGTGTTCATAATCTGAATTACCAATTAAAAATATCGCCTGCAGCCAAAAAATATATTGCACAAAAAGGTTATGATCCGAAGTATGGTGCAAGACCATTAAAGAGGGCAATTCAAAAGTTGCTTGAAGATGAAATGGCAGAAGTAATACTGAAGTCGGGCATATCTGAAGGAGATACTATCTCAGTTGGGTTCGATTCTAAGAATGAAAAAATAAAAATAAAGATACTTTCTTCAAAATAAACCAATAAAAAAAGCGGCACTTGCCGCTTTTTTTATTGGTTTGAAGTTAATTACTGAAGTTTCGCACTTATGTAGTACTTTGTTATTCAACCCTTTCAGGGTTGGAAGATTGGTGATTTGTTGTTTTTTTTTTGCCACAGGCTACACCCGTGGTGATTCGTATTAATATCTATTTACCTGCAGCAGTAGCTGTTGCATCAACAAATGTACGACCAGCAAGATCTTTATCAAGCATAAACAAGCCATGCCCTTTGGCATCAAACATTGCAAGTTGGTCAAGTATTTCCTGAATATTGGATTCTTCTTCAACTTGTTCGTCAACAAACCACATCAACATACTACGTGTGGCATGGTCGCTCAGATCAATTGATATATCTACAAGTTTATTGATCGATTCTGATACATATTGCTCATGTTCAAGCACTTTTTCAAACATTTCTTTTACACTTCCAAATTCAGTGTCAACAGCATCAATTGCTGCTAATGTAACTTTGCCATCGCGTTCGTGGATATAGTCGAATAATTTATTGGCATGTGTTAGTTCTTCCTGGGCCTGTATTTTCATCCAGTTGGCAATACCGGCCATCCCAAGTGATTCTGAGTATGCGCTCATTGAATAATAAAGGTAAGCCGAATATAATTCTTTGTTAATTTGCTCATTGATCGCTTTTTCCATTTTTTCTTTCAACATAGTCATTTATTTTTTAGTTTATACTTTCTGAATATATAATTTACCCAACAATTGAACCTGAGTATTAGTTGAAATCGAGGTTGAATTTATTTTTAAATAACATTAAGTCGGGATTTTTTTGGGTCATCATTTTTAATTTTTGTTCCTCTGTTAATGCTTTATTCTCGTTTAGCTTTTTGTTGAGAATAACTTCAATATCTATTTTACTATTTTGCAAATTCCGGCTCAGAAAACCAATAATTGATGGTTTTAACGTACGTATTTTTTCTTGCTGGACAGAGTTTTCAACTTCAATGATAACAAGCTGGCCTTTTAATTTTGGAATTGTTTCGAGTGTTTTATAAAGATGGGGCTGGTCTTCAAACCTGGATATGAATTGTGGCCATATCTTTTCAATATCATCAACAGAAAAAGGTTTGTCTGTAGTTGGATTTGCAGTTTTGTGTTCCTTTTCAGGCTGTTGCACATTGCTTTTTTCATCTTTGGTTTTCCCTTTCAATGCCTGTGAAATTGACGGGGTACCTAGGTCGGAAGAACGCTTTTTTACAATGTTTTTAGGCTTTTGTGATGTTGGCGATGCATGTGGCGTTTGCTTAGAATGAATCTGTTCGCTATTGCTTGTCTCATTTTGGGAACTATCGTCTGAAAAAACAGGATCCAGCGATTTATCATCTACACTTTCAGCTACTTTTTTTTTTGAGCCGTTTGTGCAATTTTAATTAATGCCAATTCAACCAGCAACCTTTTGTTTTGGCTTGTTTTATAGCTTAAATCACATTCATTGGTAATATCAAGTGCGCTTAACAGAAAATCCTGCTCGCACGATGCGGATTGCACCTTGTATTTTTCCTGTATCTCCCCTCCTACTTCAAGTAGCTTGTGGGTGGCCTCATCTTTGCTAACCAGTAAATCCCTGAAATGTGTACTTAGACCGTTAATAAAATGATGCCCATCAAACCCATGGTCAAGAATATCGTTGAACGTATTTAATATTTCAGGTATCTGGTTTGACAAAAAGTAGTCGGTAAGTTTGAAATAATAATCGTAATCCAGAACATTCAGGTTCGAAATAACATCCTGATAACTGATGGAGTTACCCGAAAAACTCACAATCTGGTCGAAAATTGAAAGTGCATCTCGCATGGCACCATCGGCCTTGTGGGCAATAATATTTACCCCGGCTTCATCAATTTGTACATTTTCTTTGTGTGCTACATGCATAATATATTCTGAAATGTCGGATATATTAATGCGGCTAAAGTCGAAAATTTGACAGCGGGATAAGATTGTGGGTAGTATTTTATGTTTTTCGGTTGTCGCCAAAATAAAAATTGCATGCTTTGGCGGTTCCTCAAGTGTTTTCAAAAATGCGTTAAATGCAGCCTGCGACAACATGTGTACCTCGTCGATTATGTACACGCTATAGTGCCCTAACTGAGGCGGTACCCTCACCTGGTCGATTAACACCCTGATGTCTTCAACCGAGTTGTTTGAAGCTGCATCAAGCTCGTGGATGTTGTAAGAACGGTTTTCGTTGAATGCCAGGCACGATTCACACTTGTTACATGGCTCATTATCGTCAGTAATGTTCTGGCAGTTTATTGTTTTTGCAAAAATACGGGCACATGTTGTTTTGCCAACACCCCGTGGTCCACAAAACAAGTAAGCATGTGCCATTTGATTATTTTTAATGGCATTTTTCAAAGTCGAAGTTATCGACTTCTGCCCTACTACGGTTGAAAATGTTGATGGCCTGTATTTTCTGGCTGAAACAATAAATTCGTTCATTGTGTATTTTTTATGATGGCTCAAATATAAAAATTAGAAACGGAAAAACCGGAATTTTAATCTTTTTACTTTTCAACAACAATACAAATTCACAATAAACTTTTTACTATTTTGTTTTGTTTCATGCAAACATCATAAAATATAAACGAATGAAAAAACTTACGATTATCTTATTGGTACTATTATTTGCTGCATCAGGTTTAATGGCACAAGAAAAAACCTTGTACGATTTTGAAGTTCAGGATATTTCAGGTGAGAATTATGACTTGTCACAACATCAGGGCAAAAAGGTGTTAGTTGTCAATACTGCATCAAAATGTGGGTTAACCCCACAATACGAAGATCTCGAAAAATTATATAACGAGTATAAAAACAGTGGTTTTGTGGTTTTAGGTTTTCCGGCTAACAATTTCATGGGTCAAGAACCCGGGTCAAACGACGAAATAGCTGAGTTTTGCCAGGTTAATTACGGCGTAACCTTCCCTATGATGTCAAAAATATCGGTTAAAGGTGATGATATTCACCCGCTATACAAATGGCTTACCGAAAAAACAATGACCGGTGTAAAGTGGAACTTTCATAAATTTATGATCAATGAAGATGGAACAATCGCAGGTTGGGCGAAACCAAAAACAAAACCTTTTGACAGTGATATCATTGACTGGATAGAAGGGAATTAAAATTCAGCTGAAACTTTCAGGTTAAACGTGATCCCGGTTAAAAAATTTGGAATGGCATAATAGTTATTTTCGTAATCGGCAGCAAAAAAATACGACGAAACATTTCTGATATTCATAAGGTTAAAAATATCAAGGCTAATGTTAAGCGATTCAAACTTATCGAAGAAAGGTTTTGTTGTTAAATTGTTGCCGTTTGTTACAAACGAACGCATAAATCCAATATCAACACGTTTATACCCGGGCATGCGGTAGGTTTGCTTATAGCGCTCGGTGCGAGGCATTCCAAATGGTGCACCTGTAATAATGTGACCAGTCATGTGCATTTGGTACTCGGGCATCCCCGGGAGGTAATCCTGGAAAAAGATACTGAATTTCATCCTTTGGTCTGTAGGCCTTGGGATATAACCATGCCCGTCGCCTTCAATATTTTCTTCTGATTTTAACAACGATAAACTCATCCATGACTGGGTGCCGCTTACAAATTCACCATTAACCTTAAAATCGGCTCCATAAGTGTAGCCATGTGAAATTTTATCTGACAAATACCTGATCCTTACATTCTCAATCTGGTAAGGGATAAGGTTTTTTAGTGACTTATAATAAGTTTCGGCTGTTAACCTGAACGGACGGTCCCAGGCAACAAAAGAGTAATCAAATCCGGCCACGGTGTGAAAAGACCTGGGAGTTTGAACATCGGGATTTACTTCGCCGTAAAGATTTTTTATCTCGCGGAAAAAAGGGGGCTGATGGTACCACCCAAAAGATAAACGGCCAATGATATCGCGTTCAATCCCTGTATTTATCGATGCTGAAAAACGGGGGCTGACCGTTAGCTTATCGGTGTACGACCAGTAATGTGCACGTACACCGGCTGTTAGTTTTATCTTTCCAAAAGATGCAGGGAAAGTATATGTATCCTGTAAAAAACCGGAATATCGTTGTTCATATAAGTTAAGGTCGTTTTTGGCTGAATAATACAACTCAACATTCTCCTGCGAATAAGGCAACGAATAACCTGACGAATCGCGATAGATCCATTCCTTCATCTTATCGTCAACTTTTTCATTTTTAATGGTAAAACCCCATTGCAAAAAATTGTTATTTGTTGATATTCCGCCTTTGTGGGTGAAACTGTTAACAAAAGCATCGAGATAATTGCGGCCATGTTCATGATACATGCCAATGCCCACAACCTTAGATGAATCATCAATATCGTTTGTTCCTTCGCCTTGTACTTCAGTAAGCAAATAGCTCCCGATAATATCAAAAGTTTCTTCTTCGCGGGTTTTATACGATGAAACAATAAATTTCAGGAAAGCGTTTTGGGTGGGCTGATAATTAAGGAATAAAGCCCCTGTGTAAGTTTTATAGCGGTCGATTTCCTGACCGTCAAAATCAACATATAAGCTTCGTTGGTTATTCCACGAACCGCTAATTGTCTTGCGGCTTTGAGGTATAAATTCGTAGCGGTTTAACGAAATTGTCCCAAGGAAACCCAGTTGTGTTTTCGGGGATAAATCATAGGTAAAATACCCCTGATAATCGAAAAATGCAGGGTTGTAATAGCCTTTTTCATCGAGTGAGCCCAATAAGTACCTGAATGTTTTGTACCGGAGCCCCATGTTATAGGTGAATTTTTTATTCTTACTGATGTTTTCAATATGCATATTTGCCCCCAACAGGCTGGCTGTAGCTGATGCTGAAAATTCAGTTGGCTGGTTATATTTGATATCCAGTACCGATGACATTTTATCGCCGTATTTTGCATCGAAGCCCCCGGCTGAAAATTCGATTGATGAAACCATATCAGAATTTACAAAACTGAGCCCTTCTTGTTGCCCGGCACGCACCAGGTAAGGTCGGTAAACCTGTATGTCGTTGACATAAACAAGGTTTTCATCAAAACTGCCACCCCTCACCGAGTATTGATTGCTTAGTTCGTTACTTGAACTAACACCCGGCAATGTTTTTAATAATCCTTCAATATTGCCAACACCTACATCGGGCAGGTTGTTTATGGCTTTTGGGTCGAGCCGTACAATATTGCCAGATGTTTGATTTTGTCCGGTGACTTTTATTTCATCAATATTTTCACTTTTAGATTGAAGTTTTACGTTTATTTCGAGCGATTCTTCCGATTTTAAATTGAGTTGTTTTTTCATCATTTGGTATCCAACAATTGAGAAAGCAACCGTTACATCACGACGGCTGGGAATCCTGAGCAGGTATTCACCTTTACGGTTTGTCGATGTTCCAAAAGGATATCCCATTAAAGCCACGTTGACCATTTCGAGCGGTTCGCCCTCATCATTAGTAACCACTCCATAAATTGTTGCATTGCTTGTTTGTGCACCAGCTTTAAAGTTGAAAAACAACAATATACAAGAGGAAAAAATTAATATGGCTTTATTCATGGTGTGCAAAAATAACATTTCAGTGAATATTAACGTTTTTTTGAGTTATCAATTGTACGGA
>JASMTI010000131.1:0-29935 GCA_041694375.1 Bacteroidales bacterium
GAATGGATGAGGATGGACATCATAAAACAAGAACTTGAAGAAGTTGCAACAACATATTCTGAAGGCAGGCGAACAGACATTGTACCTAATGCAGAGGAATTCAACCATGAAGATTTTTACGCCGATGAAGATATGTTAATTACCATATCGCATTTGGGTTATATAAAACGAACACCGCTTACCGAATTCAGAACCCAGACCAGGGGTGGTATTGGTTCAAAAGCCGGTACTACACGCGACGAAGACTTTTTGGAACACATGTTCATTGCTTCAATGCACAATACCATTTTATTATTTACCGAAAAAGGGAAGTGTTTCTGGCAAAAAGTATATCAAATACCCGAAGGCTCACGTACATCAAAAGGCCGTGCCATCCAAAATTTATTGAACATTGAACAAGATGATAAAGTGATGGCTTTTATTAATGTAAAAACATTAGCTGATGAAGATTACATTAACAACAACTTCATTATAATGGCCACCAAGAAGGGGATTATCAAGAAAACAAAACTGGAAGCTTATTCACGGCCACGACAAAATGGCGTAAATGCCATAACCGTGCGCGATGGCGATCAGCTGTTAGAAGCACGCCTAACAGGAGGTAACCACGAAATTATGCTGGCTGTCCGCTCAGGTAAAGCAATACGCTTCAACGAAAGTATTGTGAGGGCTATTGGAAGAACAGGCTCGGGGGTCCGGGGCATATCGTTAGCCAACAACGATGAAGTAGTTGGCATGATATGTGTTGAAAACGAAAGTGAAGATGTAATGGTTGTATCCGAAAAGGGATTTGGAAAACGTTCTAAAATTACTGATTACAGAATCACAAACCGGGGTGGAAAAGGTGTTAAAACCATTAACGTTACCGACAAAACCGGTGCCCTTGTTGCCATAAAAAGTGTAACCGACGATGATGATTTAATGATTATCACCGAAAAAGGGATTACCATAAGAATGGCCATCAATTCAGTACGGATGATGGGACGTGCAGCACAAGGTGTAAAACTTATCAACCTGAGAGACGGAGACAAAATTGCATCGGTGGCACGTGTAAGTAAAAATGAAGAAGAAGAAAACACTGATATAGAAAATGAAGGTGGTTCAGAAACTGAAGAAACAACAACAAACGAATAAATATATTTAATCACTTAAATAAAACCGAAAATTACATTTATTATGAAACGAATAGGAATTCTTTTAACAGTACTTTTTATAGCTTCTTTAACCTTTGCCCAAAAAGGCAAAGTAACCAGTGCATTGAGTTATAAGGATGCAGGTGAATTAGAAAAAGCCTGGGAAACAATAGAACAAACTATTGATCCTGAAAACAGTCGTTCAAAACGTTCGATTGACTGGCCAAGAACATGGGAAGCAAGGGGAGAAATTTTACGCGAAATTCATCGCAAAGGAAAAACCGACATCGTTGATGAACCTTTATTTAAAGCTTTGGAATCGTTCAAAAAAGGTATTGAATTAGACGACAAGGATCGTTTTACCAAGAGTATTGTAGTTAAATTGAAACTTTTACAAATTGATCTTTCAAATTATGCTATTAAAAATTTCCAAAGTGAAAATTTTGATACTGCACTTAAAAGTTTTGAAAAATATTTGGAGATATCTAATATACCAGCTGTAAAAGAAAGTATGGAGACTGAAGTTCTTGATACAGCTATTATTTATAACACAGGCTTAACTGCTTATAAAGCTGAAAACTGGGAAAAAGCGATTGAATATTTCGAACAATCAGCCGAAGTAGGCTATAATGGTCCCGAAAGCTATCAGTTTTCTTATAATTCATATCAGGCTATGGGAGATTCAGCTAAAGCTGTTAAAGTTCTCAAAGAAGGTTTTGAAAAATATCCTGACAGCGAAACACTGATCGTACAGCTTATTAATTACTACATTGAAACCGGAAATGCAAATGATGCAATCATATATTTAGACAAAGCCATTGAGCAAAACCCCGAAAATGTATCATATTATGTGGCAAAAGGAAGCACATTAGAAAAACTTGGTAAAGAAGATCAAGCCATTAAAGTATATCAAAAAGCTATTGAAAAAGACAGCACTTTGTTTACACCATATTACAACCTAGGTGTAATACATTACAACAATGGTGTTGCTGTGATGAATGAAGCTAGTCAGTTGCCACCAAATTCATTTTATAATCACTTAATCGAGTACGTTGTAAAAACGAATAAAAACGGATTTGATGTAACTTATATAAACAAACAAGGGAATACAGAACAAAAGAGTGTAAAAGGAAATAATTGGTCAACCCATTTTGAGTCAAAACCAAATTCAATTGTTAGCTTATCTGCACAAACTAATAATAAAAATGATGTTGTAAATGTTAAGATAATACATCAAAATGATATTTTGGAAGAGGCTAAAAGTGAAGGTGATTTTGTAGTAGCAAGTGCTAGTGGAAAAGTTCCAACTAAAAATACAGAAAGAATTGACATGTATGAAAAAATGTTAGAAGAAGGGAAACAATACCTTGAAAAAGCGTTGCCATATATGGAGAAAGCTTATGAAATTGATTCAACAGAAATGGCGATTATGGAATCATTACGTCAAATTTATTATCGCTTAAAAATGAATGATAAATATGATGAAATGAATGAGAAGATTAAAAGTATCTCAAAATAGAGGAACGGAAGAAAAGGCCGGTATAAATTTATACCGGTTTCTTTTAAGTAATTTTATTTAACTTAATATCAATTATAAGACAAGTGGGGTTATTTAAAATAATTGAAGATAATATACAAATAAGCATTTTCAGTGTTTAATCTGCAGGCGCTACAACTTCAACCTTATCAAACATCATTTCAAAATAGAATGTTGACCCTTTATCTTTTACACTTTTCACTTTAAGTTTACTGCCCATCATTTCAATTAATTTGTTACTAATTGACAAGCCCAGGCCTGTACCTCCATATTTTTTTGTGGTCGATTCATCGGCTTGTGTAAACGAATCGAATATTTTATCAATATCATCTTCGTCCATACCAATACCCGAATCACTAACTTTGAACATTACACAATGCTGTAATTCAGAATTGCCAACATATTTTATTTCAATTTTTACTTCGCCGTTTTTTGTAAACTTAATAGCATTATTAATAAGGTTTATCAATATTTGTTTTAGTTTGTACCCGTCACCAATTAGCGTTTCAGGTAAATTAACATCGATCCTTTGCAACAGGACATTCCCATTTTCCTTAGCTTCAACTGTATGAGATTCAATTATTTCGTCAATAATTCTATCAATATAGATTTTTCTTTTTTGTATGTATATCTTACCTGAGTCAATTTTATACATATCCATTATATTGTCAATAATCGTCAACATGCTGTTCCCTGAGCGTTTAATAATTTGAAGCATCTTTTGTTGCTCAGGCGTTAAATCACTCATGCCTAATACTTCTGACATGCCAATAATGCCGTTCATTGGAGTACGTATTTCATGGCTCATGTTCGACATAAAATCATTTTTCAATTTATTTTCGCGTTCAGCTTTTTCCTTCTCGTTTTTCAGATTTATGTGATCATGTGCATGTGCTGATATATCACGGGTAATTCCGGCTGTTCCTATTATTAAGCCATGTTTGTTTTTTACAGGAATCTTCAGGGAATCTAACCATAAATACTTCCCGTCTTTTTTATTGATTTTTTCAACATTATGCCGGGGCTCTCCATTGAAAAGTATTTCCTGCTCAATGGTAAAAGCTTCCTTAGCATGGTCTTCATCAAAAAAGTCAAAATCAGTTTTACCAATTGCCTCCAACTCCGAATTTACGCCAAGTAACTTCTTTGCTCCTTCATTTATTTTTATAAACCGGTTTTCTTTGTCTTTAAAATAGATTATGTCAGGGATATTGTCCATTAAAGTATTTAACAACATTTCATTTGAGAAATCATCGTTAACAGTAGAATCATTTTCGGCAATTATTTCATACCGGCCAATTATTCCAACAATTTCCCCTTCTTTAAAATGCGGAAATTTACTCATGCAAATCCACATTTTAGAGCCTGTTTTAAGGTCAATTTCTTTTTTAAAATTCTCAAAACTCTCCCCTGTTCTTACTATTTGGTGATCGAAAGCTGTAAAATCCAATACTGCCTTCTCATCCAATAAATCTGAATCAGTTTTACCTATAATTTCATTTGGTTCATTTAACCCAAAGTCAGCTGCAAATGATTTATTGCAGCCAATATATTTCCCGTTATTATCCTTCCAAAATACACGTTGTGATATACTATCCAGCAATTGCTCAATTTCACTAACCGATGCATGTATAAGTTTGCGGGGAAACGAAGTTGCAACATGCCCGAATAACAATTTTTTGCTTTGATTTAACACTGCATGTAAGTCAATATTATTGAATGATTTAGATAAGTAGAAATCAACTAAATTTCTCACATTTTCGTTGATAATATCATAATCTTCAATATAAACAAATAGTATAATATTACTTATTGATATTTGCTTTAGGTTCTTGCTGAAAATTTCAAATACATCTGAATTAACAAGATATATGATATCACGCCGGGTTGTGTCACTTCCTGAAAAATATAATTCTGCAGAAGTTTGTTTAATGTCGGCATCAATGTTTATTTTGCTAATGCTATGCCTTATTCTTTTATGAAAAGCTTCATCCTCAAAAAGCTGAATTAGTTTTAACATATGAATATCATTAGTTTTAGTCGCCTAAAAGTAAGAAAAGTACTTGGCTTTCTATTAAAAATGTATAATTTTATCTTAAAAATGCTTGATATAATACTAATTGTTTTTGCTATACTTTCTTTAATCGTTGGCCTCATTGGATGTATTTTACCTGTTTTACCAGGTCCTCCAATTTCGTATATTGGTTTATTACTACTTCAGTTTACTGAAAAGCACCAGTTCACAACAGATTTTATGATAATGTGGGCTGTTATAGCTATTGGGGTTACCATTCTCGATAATGTGATACCCGTTTGGGGAACAAAAAAATACGGGGGCAGCAAAAAAGCCATTTGGGGCAGTATAATTGGCCTGCTGGTTGGGTTATTTGTATTTCCCCCGTTTGGTATAATCATAGGCCCTTTTTTGGGTGCTGTTATTGGTGAACTATTTGATGGTAAAGAAGGAATAGATGCCTTACGTTCCGGCTTTGGTGCGTGTATGGGTTTTTTAGGTGGTACAATTTTGAAGTTAATTGCCTCAGGCCTGATAACTTTTTACTTTTTAAAAGAATTAATATAATTACATAAACTTAAAACTATGAAAACTAACCTGTTTTATTTTTATTCATTTTAACTTTGTCTTCCTGCAATATGAAAGAAGAATTATCTGTTTCAAAAAATAAAGATTTTAAACCGTTTACCCCCCCGGTAAGTTACGATCAAGCAAAAAAGAAGGCCGGTTCAATTGTTCAGCAAATGAGCATTGATGAACGCATTGCAATGATTGGAGGGCACAATTTCTTTTTTGTACATGAAGTTGAAAGTGCCAATTTGCCAAGGCTATACTTGTCAGATGCCACTCAAGGCGTCCACATCCGTGAAGACCTTGATAACCAGCTTGAAAAATCAGTAGCTATGCCCTGCCCCATTATGCTTACTTCTACCTGGAACCGAGAACTGGTTCATCAATATGCAAAAAGTATTGGAGAAGAATGCCGCGCAGGCGATATTGCCGTTTTACTGGGCCCGGGAATGAATTTATACCGCATATCACAAAATGGCAGAAATTTTGAATATTTTGGCGAAGATCCTTATTTGGCAGCCCGTTTAATTGAAAACTATGTAACCGGTGTTCAAAGTACCGGTACCATTGCTACCTTAAAACATTTTATTGCCAATAATACCGATTACAGACGACGAACATCAAATTCAGTTGTTTCGGAACGTGCACTACACGAATTATACATGCCCGCATTTAAAGCAGGTGCCAATGCTGGTGCCATGGCAGTTATGACTGCCTACAACCAGGTAAATGGAGAATGGTGCGGGCAAAGCAAGTATGTAATTTCAAACTTATTGCGCAACGATATTGGTTTTAAATGGTTGGTAATGTCCGACTGGTGGTCTGTTTGGGATCCTGAAAAAGCTATCGAATCAGGCTTAGACCTTGATATGCCCGGCGAAACAGTAGATGGTATGCCAATGTTTGATCATTTTGGCGATTCATTTCTACGTTCAAATGCAAAACGTTTGCTCAACGAGGGTAAAGTTCAAATTGAAGACATTGACCGAATGGCAGCTAACATTATTGCAACAGAATTGGCCATGGAGCTTGATAAACGCCAGGTAAAAGATGAAAGCTATCTTAAAAACTTTGAAAAACATGAACAAATTGCCTTGCAAACTGCACGTGAAGGAATTGTTTTGCTAAAAAACAAAAATAACATCCTTCCTGTTAAAGATAGTTCATTAAATATCCTGGCCACCGGCGAAATAATGAAAAAGCGTATGAGTGGCGGTGGCTCGGCTGACGTGCTGGGTTACAACTGGATTAATATGATTGATGCCCTCAAAGCTGAATATGGGCAGCAAGTTAATTACATTGAAGAACCAACCAACCAAGAAATCCAAAATGCCGATATTGTAATTTGTGCCACCGGTACTTATGACAGCGAAGGATGGGACAATTCATTTGCCCTGCCCTTAGTAGAAGAATCGCGCATCAAAAATATTGTACAGCAAAATGAAAATACCATTATTGTAGTAAACTCGGGAAGTGGTATCAAAATGACCGGATGGAACAACCAGGCTGCCGCAATTTTGTATTGCTGGTACCCCGGACAAATGGGCAACAAGGCTTTGGCCGAAGTAATTACAGGCAAAGTGTGCCCTTCGGGAAAACTTCCCATTACCATAGAACAACAATTCGAAGATTCACCTGGTTATCCGTATATCCCAAATGGAGAAAAACTTTACACAGGTTGGGAAATTGACTCCGACATGTCACTTCCCATATATGATATTGAATACGACGAAGGTATATTTGTTGGCTATCGTTGGTACGAAGAGAAAAACATTAAACCACTATACTGCTTTGGGCACGGGCTTTCATATACAACTTTCGAATATGACGACATTGAACTTTCATCCAAAAAAATTATGGAAGATGAAAAACTAACCGTTAGTTTTACACTTGAAAATACAGGTGATGTTGAAGGTTCCGAAATTGCTCAATTGTATATTAGTGATGTCGAATCGTCAGTTAAACGACCAGTAAAGGAACTCAAAGGTTTTATTAAAGTAAAGCTTCAACCAAAAGAGAAAAGAAGGGTTGAATTAGTGGTTGATAAAAAAGACTTGTCGTTTTATGATGAAAAAAACGGAACGTGGGTTGCTGAACCGGGAGTTTATGCGGTTCATGTTGGAGCAGCCTCCAATAACATATTATTATCTGGTGATTTTTCTTACGAATAAGATAAATAAGATATTACTTTTAATTCTGAATGATAAAAAACAACACACAATCCAATGAGTAAAATTGCATTAATTACCGGTATAACCGGTCAGGATGGTGCCTATTTGGCCGAATTTCTTTTAAAAAAGGATTATATTGTTCATGGTATCAAACGCCGGGCTTCACTTTTTAATACCGACAGGATTGACCATTTGTACCAAGATCCACACGAGAAAAACCGCAGGCTTTTTCTGCATTATGGTGATTTAACCGACAGTATGAACCTGACCCGTATCATACAAGAGGTTCAGCCTGATGAAATATACAACCTGGCCGCCATGAGCCATGTAAAAGTTAGTTTTGAAACCCCCGAATACACGGCCAATGCAGATGGTGTGGGCACCCTTCGCATACTGGAGGCGGTACGTTTATTGGGCCTCACCAAAAAAACCAGGGTCTACCAGGCTTCAACATCCGAATTGTACGGGATGGTTCAGGAGGTCCCCCAATCGGAAAAAACACCTTTCTACCCACGCTCGCCATACGCGGTGGCTAAATTATACGGGTACTGGATTACGGTAAACTATCGTGAAGCTTATAATATGCATGCCAGTAACGGAATTTTATTTAATCACGAATCCCCACAAAGGGGCGAAACTTTTGTTACCCGTAAGGTAACGCGGGCATTATCAAAAATTGCCCTCGGCTTACAAGATAAAATATTCATGGGTAACTTGTCGAGCAAACGCGACTGGGGGCATGCCAAAGACTATGTGAGGGCCATGTATTTAATCCTTCAACAGGAAAAACCCGATGATTATGTAATTGCCACAGGCATAACAACAACCATTCGCGATTTTATAAAAAAATCGGCAATGGAGATTGGCATTGATATAAGTTTTTCCGGTGAAGGAACTGACGAAACTGGTAAAATTGTAGCTGTTGATGAAAATACTTTCAACGAAAAAGTTGGCGAAAAATACCTGTCAAATATTTTATTGAAGATTAAGGAAAACCAACCTGTGATTGGTGTTGATCCACGTTATTTCAGGCCCACCGAGGTTGATTTGTTGATTGGCGACCCAACAAAAGCAAATGAAGTTTTGGGATGGAAACCCGAGTTTAACCTGGAAGCCTTAATTGCCGATATGATGCAATCGGATGTTAAACTGATCAAAAAAGAAAGTTACCTGAAAGAAGGTGGATATGAAATAATGAACTACTTTGAGTAAAATATGGGCAAACAGCAGAACAAACGTGTATTTGTGTCGGGTTGTTACGATTTATTACATAGTGGCCATGTTGCTTTTTTTAAAGAAGCTTCACAATTTGGCGATTTATATGTAGGAATCGGTTCTGATGCTACAATAGCCGAACTCAAAGGACGGCAAACCATTCATAGCGAACAGGAGAGGCTTTACATGGTTAAATCGATCCGGTATGTTAAAGATGCATTTATCAATTCGGGAAACGGGATCATTGATTTTAAAAATGAGCTAAAAATGCTAGCGCCTACATATTTCATCGTGAACGAAGATGGCTATTCGCCGGTGAAAGAACAGATATGCAACGAGTTGGGTGTCGAATTAATAGTGCTTGAACGCATCCCCGATGCAGGGCTACCACCACGATCGACAACATCGATAAGGGCTTCTGATAATTGTACGCTACCCTATCGTATCGATTTGGCGGGAACCTGGATTGACCAACCATACGTATCAAAGTACCATCCGGGATGGGCTGTTACTTTGTCGCTTGAGCCCATTGTTGAGTATAACGAACGTTGTGGAATGAGCACATCAACCCGCAATGCCGCCAGAAAAATTTGGCCCTATTATCTTCCCATTGAAAAACCGGAGAAACTGGCTGAAATGCTTTTTAAATTCGAGAATGACCCGGGAGCAGAAATTATATCGGGCGCACAGGATGCCATTGGTATATGTATGCCCGGGCTGGTCCGCCATTATTACGATAATGCGTATTGGCCCAAAAAGTTTGAATCATGCCATAACGAATCGATACTCCAGTGGCTCGAAGAACATATTTACATGGTAATGCTATGGCCCCGCCCTAAAGGTCTCGACTTACTCTGCAATACATCAATCAATACCGAAAACGTAAAAAAACTGTCGGGTGCATCAGAAAAAGCATGGGATGCAATATTAGAAAAAGACATTCATGCTTTTGCAGAAGCATTCCTTTCATCGTTTGAAGCACAAACCACCATGTTTCCCAATATGCTGGATAATGAAATACAAAAAGTGATTGAACGTTATAAAAATGATGCACTGGCATGGAAATTAGCTGGTGCCGGTGGTGGCGGGTACCTGATCCTGCTTTCTGAAAAACCCATAAAAGATGCCATGCGCATTAAAATACGGCGCAAAGAATCTGGTATTTAGCGTGTTAATACTTAAA
Source organism: Bacteroidales bacterium (assembly GCA_041694375.1). Lineage (GTDB taxonomy): Bacteria > Bacteroidota > Bacteroidia > Bacteroidales > Prolixibacteraceae > Roseimarinus. The sequence goes on from JASMTI010000131.1 coordinate 9,824, forward strand.
ATATATACGAATGGACAAAAACAGCAAAATATACGTAGCCGGACATCATGGTCTGGTAGGTTCGGCAATCTGGAAAACCCTTAAAAACAAAGGTTATTCCAATTTAATCGGACGCACCCTGGATGAACTCGATTTAATGGATGCCAAGGCAGTTGCTAATTTCTTTGCCGAAGAAAAACCCGAATATGTTTTTTTGGCGGCAGCAAAAGTTGGCGGCATTGTTGCTAACAATACCTATCGCGGGCAATTTATTTACGAAAACCTGATGATACAAAACAATGTCATCCATCAGGCATACCTGGCAGGGGTTAAAAAACTTTTATTCTTGGGAAGCACATGTATTTATCCGCGTGAAGCTCCCCAGCCCATGCCCGAGAATTGCCTGTTGACATCTCCGCTTGAATACACCAATGAACCGTATGCCATTGCTAAAATTGCCGGTATTAAAATGTGCGAAAGCTATAACCTGCAATACGGGACCAACTTTTTAAGTGTGATGCCAACCAACCTTTATGGCCCAAACGATAATTTCAACCTCGAAACATCGCATGTTTTGCCTGCCCTCATACGGAAAATCCACCTGGGTAAATGCATTGAAAACAATGACTGGGATGCCATCCGTGATGATTTAAACAAGCGTCCGCTGGAAAACATGGATGGAAAAGCCGGGAAAGACGAAATTTTACAACTACTCTCAAAATATGGCATTACTTTAAAGCAACCCGATAATGATGATAATAGTGTCCCGCAACCTGTTTCAGTTGAAATATGGGGCACCGGAAAGCCCATGCGCGAATTCCTTTGGAGCGAAGAAATGGCAGAAGCCTGCGTTTTTGTAGTTGAAAATGTTGATTTTAAAGACGTTGCTTCGACAAGCCCAACAACCGGGGGCAATCAACATGAAGTAAGAAACACGCATATCAACATTGGCACCGGAAAAGAAGTAAGCATCAAGCAGCTGGCTGAGCTTGTAAAAGAAAAGACAGGTTTTAACGGGGAGCTTTATTTTAACACATCGAAGCCCGACGGGACCATGAAAAAATTAACCGACCCTTCAAAAATCCACAACCTGGGATGGCACCATAAAATTGATATAAACGAGGGAGTTGAAAAAATGTACAAGTGGTATGCAGGGATATAAAAAACATCAATTCAACAAGAAGCAAGTTTATAATTGCTTCTTGTTTGGATAGTATATTTTGAAAAGATATATTAATTTTTGAATGTCACAACTGACAAATTGTGTTTTGAATAGTTTGTAAAATCTTTATCATCAGTAACAAAAATCATATTGTCTAATTGTGCAAATTCAATATAATAACTGTCGTTAAAATCAATGCTTTCAAAATGCGTTAAAACGTTATCTAAATTAATAGCATTAAAATTGTCGGATGATTTTTCACAGAAACTGAGAATTGATTTTATCTGCAGTTTTATCTCTTTGGCAGTTTCTATATAACGGGGTGTACCAACGTAAGCTTTTTTGTAATCAACACCATGATTATTTGTTTCCTTCTTCCATTGTTCAAAATCCATTCGCAGATACCGATTAGTAAACTCTGACAAAACAAGGCTATTTATAAATATTGTTCCCTTTGAAGATTGAATACTTTTTAAAAACATTGAATATGATTTCTGTCTGTTTTTTTGGTAATTACCGAGTGGACAAAATAGATACATCCAAACATTATTATCGAAAAAATAAACATCAGACGATTTTGGAGAATATGATTTTATATCAATAATATTAGCAGCCATAAATTGCTTGATTTGCGGAATCCTCAAATCCTTTTTTATTCGAAAAAAATTCTTTTGCCCTGGCTATAACCTTTTTAAATAATATTCTATCATCATCCGCAACGTTTACCAATTTTAGCATACTATTTAATTGGTTGCTTGTATAATGGCTGTACAATTGTCCTATAGCAGCATTTAAAAAAGCCGTCGTCATTATATTAATGTCAGAAAAATCAAGTTCAGCCACTTCATTGTTCTTGACAATTTCATTTATCTTCTGGAAAACAACATCTCCATCGTCAGTTGAAACGGCAGTGTCACCTTCGATTATGTCTTTAACAATTAGTCTCATAAGCTTTCTTATCTGGATACAAATATATCAAAAAATATCGTCTAACGAGATTTCTTCTTTAAGAGAATAAATACTGGTATCATCCAAATTAAATTCAATATTGGCTATTGTTCCGGGGAAATAATTATCAAATATTGCTTTATCAACTTTTCCCCTCCTGTATTCCCAATAACCATCTGAAGATATGATTTGAATTTTACCATTGTTTAATTTAATAAATTCAAAAATAATATCAAGTCCTAAGCCACCTGATATGTTTCCTGTTTTGGTTGTATTCCCATATTTAAGGGCCCATTCAATTGCTTCAGCACCAGAATAATCACTTTTCAAAAATTCATTAACATTGGCCTTGATGGTTTTACCCATATCAACAATTGTAATGTCTAAACGTTTAGGTGTTTTATTTGGATAATATTGACCACAAGTGTGTATTTGCTTACAGCGACCATGGGTTCGGGCATTCTCATATAGCTCAAATATACTTTCACTTATTTTTTTCCCAAGCATTTTACTGTGTTTAGGAAAATCTCGCTTGGATAATAACTCGCTCTTAATATAATTCATAAAAGCATCATCATCAGAATAACTGAATTTATTGTACAATACAATTGTATCATTATAATCCGGGATAGACGGGCTGCCAAATTCACACAGGAAATGATTACGCTGCATTACATTGGTGATTTTTGAATTAATATTTGTTACATCAACAATTTTGCCTTCATTATTGAGCAATTCTAAAATAGCGCCCAAAACAGCAGCTAAATTTGCTTCGAACCAAGTTGTATTTTTAAAATCAAAGGTGATAAATTTATCATTTGTTCTTTTAGCTTGGTGAAACAGATCAATTAAATAATTGTAACCAGAAAGTTCGCTCCTAATATGGCTTTGAAGGGATGCAATCATTTTGTATTAACTTGTTTATAGAGGCTATCATTTACTGTTGGCTTCGCAGCCATAAATATTTTAAAATCAGCAGAAACATTCATTGTTTATACTGCTTCTTTTCTGCTATAACTTGAGTTTATCGAACGGTTACCTGCTAATTCATAATCAACAGTAATATTTTTACAAGTTCTCCAAAATCATTTTCAGTGCAGCCTGGGCTGATACTACCCTGTTGGCGGCTTCTTGAATTACAATGGAATCGGGGCTTTCGATCACACCATCGGTGACAACCATATTACGGCGAACGGGCAGGCAGTGCATAAATTTGGCGTTGTTTGTAAGTGCCATTTTTTCTTCTGAAACGGTCCAGGCGCGGTCTTGCGACAATACTTTACCATAGTTGTTAAACGATGCCCAGCTTTTAGCATAAATAAAATCAGCACCTTCGAAAGCTTTGTTTTGGTCGTATTCAACTTTTACATCGCCCATAAATTCGGGTGATAGCTCATAACCTTCGGGGTGCGTTACCACCAGCTCGTAATCAGTCTGTCGCATCCACTCAACAAATGAATTGGGCACAGCCTGTGGTAAGGCTTTTGGGTGCGGGGCCCAAGTCATTACTACTTTAGGGGTTTTAACCTTTTTATACTCTTCAATAGTCACGTGGTCGGCAAAGCTTTGCAGCGGGTGCCTTGTGGCAGCTTCCATACTAACTACGGGCACACCGGCATATTTTACAAACTGGTTAAGAATGATTTCGTTGTAGTCTTCATCTTTGCTTTCAAAACGGGCAAACGAACGTACGCCAATTACATCGGCATACGAGCCAATAACCGGTACCGCTTCGAGCAGGTGTTCGGCTTTATCGCCATCCATTATAACGCCCCGCTCGGTTTCGAGTTTCCATGCCCCCTGGTTTACATCAAGCACAATCACTTTCATCCCCAGGTTCTCGGCTGCTTTTTGTGTACTGAGGCGCGTACGCAAACTGGAGTTAAAAAACATGAGGATCATGGTTTTATTTTTACCCAGATGCTGAAAGTCGTAAGGATTTTTCTTCACCAAAAATGCTTCTTCGAGCCCTTTTTTTAAATTGGGCAAATCGTATACTGATGTAAAATGTTTCATATTATCGTAGCTTAAAAGATTTACTAATGAAGTAGGACCTGACAATTTGATCCCTGTTTTTGCTTATAAAAGCTACAAAGATAGCAAAACAATAAGCAAACAATCGTTATATTCGTATCCGAGTTTATTTGTTTATTCAAATTTTTCACATTTATGACCCGAAAGCCTACGCTATTTGCAGCCCTCATCCCGATACTCCTTCTCATTATGATGCTCACATCCAATGTATTTCTGTTTGATGATGTGCTCGACGGCCCAAATCAGATAGCTTTGCTCCTGGCCGCTTCGGCTGGTATTGTGGTTGCCTGGAGGCTGGGTTTTAAGTGGGCAAACATTAATAGCCGTATTATAAAAACCATTGGTTCGGCCATGCCCTCGATGCTTATTTTGCTACTTATTGGCTCGCTGGCCGGCACATGGCTCATAAGTGGCACCATCCCGGTGATGGTATATTACGGGCTTGATATTATTCACCCCAAAGTATTTTTAGTTACCGCAGTTATTGTAAGTGCAATTGTTTCGGTGGTTACAGGTAGTTCGTGGTCAACAGTGGCAACTATTGGCGTTGCGCTACTGGGTATTGGTAAAACCATGGGCTTTGACCCCGCTATTGTTGGGGGCGCCATCATTTCGGGCGCATACTTTGGCGATAAAATTTCGCCTTTGTCTGATACCACAAACCTGGCACCGGCAATGGCGGGGACCGACTTGTTCACCCACATTCGCTATATGACACAAACAACCATACCTTCAATGATTATCACATTGGTTATATTTTTGGTTATTGGTTTCTTTTACGATTATCATTCACAAGCGGTTAATGTTAGTTCAGTTCAACATGCCATTGAAACAACATTTAACACAACGCCATGGTTGCTATTGGTTCCGCTAACACTTTTTGTAGTTATTGTAATGAAAATGCCACCACTCCCCTCGCTTATGATTGGTACTTTACTGGGCGGATTGTTTGCCGTTATTTTTCAGCCACAAACAATTGAATATCTCGTCCCAGACGAAAATTATTTCAAAGCCTCGTACATGGCAGTAATGCAGGCTATGTTTGGTGATGTTTCGCTCAGCACCGATGTAAAAGCCGTAAATGAATTACTCAGCACTTCGGGAATGCGGGGAATGCTGAACACTGTTTGGTTAATACTAACTGCCATGGTTTTTGGTGGTGTTATGGAAGCCGGCGGATTATTAGAACGCATTACCCGCCCCATTGTAGAAAGGGCCAAATCAACAGGCTCATTGGTAGCTTCAACGGTAGTAACATGTTTGTTTTTCAACACAACGGCTTCTGACCAGTACATTTCGATTGTTGTACCGGGACGTATGTTCAAAGATTCGTACGCAAAAAAAGGGTTGAAACCCGAAGTATTAAGCCGTACACTGGAAGATTCAGGTACTATGACCTCGGTGCTGATCCCATGGAATACCTGTGGCGCAACACAAGCTAAAGTTTTGGGTGTTGAGACTTTTGCTTATGCCCCTTATGCTTTTTTCAATATCATCAGTCCGTTCATGACCATTGCTTTTGCCTATTTAAATATAAAAATAAGGCGTTTTAAGACTTCTACAACATAGGAATAATATCTTTGTTTTTTAAACTATTTAAAGGTTGAATAGTTATATTTATTTTGAAGAAAATTAAAACTATAATTATGAACGAAGAAACACTTAATAGTTTGTGGGAAAAAGTAGCAGATTTCGTAAGCATTTACGGTCTTAAACTTATTGGTGCCATAGTTGTATTAATTGTCGGACTATGGGTTATTAAAATCATTGTCCGCTCATTAAACAAGGCTGTCAGCAAAAAAATAGACGACCCCTCGTTGGCCGGTTTTATTAAATCATTTGCTTCTGTCTTACTAAAAATAATGCTTGTTATTAGCATTATGACCATGGTAGGTATTCAAATGACATCATTTATTGCCCTTCTGGCCGCTGCCGGCCTGGCTGTTGGCATGGCCCTGTCGGGAATGTTACAAAACTTTGCAGGCGGCGTAATGGTATTGATATTTAAACCTTTTGAAGTAGGCCAGTATATTACCGCTGTCGGGCATTCAGGAACAGTAAAGGAAATTCAAATTTTTAATACTATTCTGAACACCCCCGACAACCGAATTATCATCATTCCAAACGGGAAACTGTATTCCGAATCCATCGTAAACTTCTCGAAAGAAGAACGTCGCAGGGTTGATTTTACATTCGGTATCAGTTATAACGATGATATCGATAAAGCCAAAGCAATACTTCAATCTATAATTGAAAAAAACGAATTGATTTTAGAAGATCCTGCTCCTTTTATTGGTTTAATTGAAATGGCCGACAGTTCTGTAAATTTAACAGTTAGGGTGTGGGCAGAAGCTGCAAATTATTGGTCAATTTTTTACAACATGAATGAAACCGTTTTTAAAGAATTCAATAAACAAGGCATCAACATTCCGTTTCCACAAATGGATGTACATCTCAAAAAAGACATATAATTATGAAGAAAATTATACTGATTACAGCCCTTGTTATTGTTTCAATATTGGTTAAGGCTCAAAGTACTGATACCACTTACTGGAGCAAAGGTGGTAATTACGCTTTTAACTTCACACAAGTTTCCTTATCAAACTGGGCATCAGGAGGACAGAATGCTGTATCGGGTGTTACCAAACTGCAACTTTTTGCCAAGTATAACAAAGATAATACCTCGTGGGAAAACCGTTTTGACGTAGGTTACGGACTATCAAAAATTGAAGGCCAGGCACTACAAAAAAGCGAGGATATTATCGATTTGCAATCGAAACTGGGCATTAAGGCAAGCGAGCATTGGTATTACAGCGCTTCTTTGGCGTTTAAATCACAATTTGCCCCGGGTTACAGTGATGCAGAAAACCAAAACAAAACATCGAACTTATTTGCCCCAGCCGACTTGCAACTGGCATTGGGTATGGATTTCAAGCCTAACGATAAGTTTTCGGCTATGATTTCACCGGCTACCGGAAAAATGACCATTGTTGCCGACGACGAAATTGATGAAACTTCATATGGACTAGACGAAGGGGCAACAACCCGGCTTGAAATGGGTGCAAGCTTAAAGGCAATGCTCAATTTGGAAGTTGTAAAAAATGTTGGGTTAACATCGGAGTTGGGCTTGTTTTCTAATTATTTAGATAACCCGCAAAATGTAGATGTTGACTGGAAGGTTGGTATCAACATGAAAATAAACGACTACCTGAGTGCCAGCATTGATACCCGAATGATTTATGATGATAACATCAAAATTGACGGCAGCCCAAAAATTCAGTTCAAAGAAATACTGGGCATTGGCTTCAACGTGAAATTTTAACACATAAAAAAGGGCGCCATCGGCGCCCTTCCTAATTAAACAATCCCCTTCACCTACTCTAAACAATTTCTTCTTTACAAGGATTTTTGTTTTATAAACCACTCATTTGTAAAAATCAGTGGCTATTTTGATAACAGGTTAATGTTCTTTTTTGTATAGTTCAAATATAAAATGTATTTTCAGCATAATTTTGCCCGTTATTGTCAATTATTTGATTTATATTGTCATTTATGGAGCCAATTATTGAAAAAATACCACACGACCCGATCAATTCTTTTGTAATTGCCGGAATACCTTATGGCCCAACTGAGCCATTTTGGCATTTACACCCTGAGTATGAAATTGTTTATATCAAAAACGGATCAGAAAAACAACGTGTTGGCAGCCATTTTTCGAAATACAAAAACGGTACGCTTTTAATGATTGGTCCTAATATCCCCCACTCTGTTATCGGAAACTATAAGCATAGCGACAATTATGCCGTAGTTATCCAGATGAGCCGCACCTTTCTTGAAAAAAAGTTGACCGCTTTTAACGAAATGCTGTTTGTATCTGATTTATTGGAGCGTTCAAAACAAGGAATATTATTCGGTGATAAATTTAAGGCACAAATAAGCATTGAAATTGAAAAACTGCCCGGAAGTAACCGCTATAATCGTTTAATAAATTTATTTAATATTATTGGCAAAATGGCTGCATCAAAAGATTATACCTTGTTAAACTCCAATGTTATTCATGCCAACGAACATTCAAATTCATACTACAGAATAGGTTTAATTAATAAATTTGTGGCCGAAAATTACCATCGAAACATACATCTTAGCGAGATTGCCGGTATTGCCGGGTTAACCGAAAGTTCATTCAGCCGGTTTTTTAAAAAGGTTACAGGTAAAACTTTTATAAACTTTTTAAATGAATACCGTGTTCATAAATCATGTGCTTTGCTAAGCAACAAAAATTATAACATTGCAGATGTAATGTATAAAACAGGTTTTAGCGAGGCATCGCATTTTACACGTGTTTTCAAAAAACATGCCCACGAAACACCCCGTAGTTACAGAAATAAAATTTTTGAAGTAAAAGAATTCAAATAATAACCTATCAAAACATAAAAAATGGAAACAAAAAACGAAAAGGTAAGTATTGTTATCTGCACGTATAACGAAGAAAAAAACGTTGAGTATGTAATACGTAAATGCCACGATTTTGTTCCCGGGGCTGAGCTGGTTGTAGTAGACGACGGCTCAACTGATGATACTCAAAATATTATGACAAACCTTAAAAAAGAGTTTGAAATAAATTACATCCTAATTCCTGAAAACAAGGGGAAAAGCAATGCCATGGTCACCGGTGTTGAAGAAGCAAATAATGAGATTATTTTATTTTTTGATGCCGACATAACAGGCATTAAGAAAGAACACTTTGAACAATTGTTGTCACCCATTGCTGTTGATGAGCCCGGAGCCGACATGGTGCTGGGGACACCATCGGAAACTTTCATCGATTACCGGGTTAACCCGTTTCGTTCGTTAACCGGTGAGCGGGCTATGTTCAAAAAAGATCTTATGCCCATTTTAGAAGATATACGTGATATTCGTTTTGGCGTTGAAACATACATCAACCTTTATTACCAAGCAAATGGTAAGCGAATAAAATATTTACTACTCGATGGACTTACAAACCCCATTAAATACAAGAAAAAATCGGCTGGCGATGCTACAATCGAGTTGTTAAACGAAAGTAAAGAAGTAGCTGTAACCTTGCTCAACAACTACGATTTAATTGCCAAAAGAATAGGTAATTCGTTAAACGGACAGGGAAGCAAGTTCAGGGAATCGATCAAAAAGATGCAAGACGATATCAACGAAAAAATAAATGGATTTATGGATAGTGACAAATAACTGTTTTTGATCCATTTCACACATTTTCAAGGTTAATATAGCCTTTTTTTAATGCATGTACTTCGGCTTCTGAAGTGTTGTTGACCAAAACCATGTCAACGTTGAGACGGGAAATTTGAGACTGTATTTTTTGTTGTGACTTTCGTCTCCTGAGGCCTACGCACCTGATATAAACGGCTTTAATGCGACCCGGGTATTTTTCTGCAATTTCACTGTAAATATACGGGTCGCGTTGGCCACTATCGCCAATTAAAATAAATTCGCGGCCATCAAACAAGTTCAATAAATTTTCAATTTTCTCTTTTTTATGGGTATGCTTTTTACTGCCTGTTTTCCAGAACTTTAAAACACTATGGTTCAATTCTTTCAGGATAAATACCCCGGCCGGAAGATGATTGATGGCAAAAAAATCGGATAGCAAATCATAAAGGTTCCACTCGCTGCTCGACACATAAAAGAACGGATAACTTCGTTGCCCGTCGGCACCTTTAACAAGGGAGCGGTAAAATTGGGACACCCCATGAAATGGCAAGCGGGTATGTGCATTTTTAAAAAACATTAAACGAAGCTTTCGCAAAACCTGTGTCGAATATGAAATGAGAACCGTATCATCAATGTCGGAAACCAAAATGCGCTTATTGGTGTCGGCAACAACTCGTAGTTGCCCACGGGCATGAACTTCAGGTTGGTTGGGCACTACTTCGTCGAGAAGCTCATAGAAAACCGGAAACCAACCACCATCTTTTATTTTCCGGGATTCGGCATTCGACATTTTTAAATGCAGGGTAAAAAAACCGTTTTCATCGGTTTCAACCACTTCACTACAGTTTCTGAAAACCACTTTTACACGCACGCCGGCTATCTCATCGCTCCAAAAGCGCTTTACCATGGTAAGAAAATTATGCCACACCTTTTGTTGTGAATGCGGTTTTGCAAGTCCTTTATCTTCAATCACCAACCCTTTCAAATAAACATCGGTTGATGTACCATAGCCCCGAAATGGCACAATTTTGGGAACCCCCAACCAACCGGCCTTTTGCTTGAACCATACAAGGGCACGGCGAAAAGGTTTTTTTATAAATCGGAAAATAGGTTTTAACGGCTTCATTATTTTTTATAACTTACAATCAATACAAACAGATTGTCAGATTTTAGACAGGAGACAATAGACATGTGTTTTTAAATATTTTAAGTATCAGCATTTTAAACAGATATTTGCCAATATGTAAAACAACTTATTGTCAACAGCTTAAATAGTACTAACAATTTGGGAGTACCAATTTAAAAAATAAATTCGTTTTTATTGAAAGATACACGCAACATACATGTTTTGTTTGTTATTAACCCTAAATCGGGCACGGCAAACACGAAAAGGCTTTCATCGGTTATTGAGGAAGCGTCGAAGCCATACGGGTTTATATGGGAGGCTTTTTATACCACCGGAAACAACGACAAAGAAAAAATTGCAGAAAGAATCAAAAAACAAAAGCCCAAAACAATTGTGGCAGCCGGTGGCGATGGCACCATCAATTTAGTGGCCCGGCTTATCATTAAAACAAACATCAAACTCGGTATCATACCGATGGGCTCAGCAAACGGGTTTGCTTATAATTTGCGCATTCCAACCAATTTTGAACAAGCCCTGAAAATCATTTTTAATAACAACGCCCACCCGGTAGATATAATATGTATTAACAAAACTGAATATTGTGTGCATTTGAGCGACATTGGCACTAACGCCCGCATTGTAAAACGTTTCGAAACTGAAAAATCAAAAGGGCTTCTTGGTTATGGCAAACAGTTAATTAAAGAACTTTTTACCGGGCAAACTCATTTTAAATACCAGCTAATAACAAGTAGTTTGATAAAAAAATCGAAAGCTGAAGTTATTGTTATCGCCAATGCAAAATTTTTTGGCACCGGGGCTAAAATCAACCCTGATGGTGACCTAAATGATGGCAAATTTGAAATTATAGTTATCAAGCCATACCCATGGTGGGCCGGTTTTCAGCTGATTCTTTCATTTTTCACGGGCAATTTGCATAAAATGCGTTTCGTAAGGGTATATAAAACAACCAAAGCAACAATAAAACTTAAAAAGCCCCAGGTTTTTCAAGTTGATGGCGAAATACTGGACGAAGTAAAAACCATCGACATAGAAATTATTAAACGGGGCTTGCAGGTAATTTATTAAAAAAAATTTTCACTCCTCCCCTGCAAAAAACAAATCTTCTTTTATTTGTTTAACCCGGTTTTTTGCATATTTATAACTGGTGCTTTTAATATTTGAACAGGCATCGAGAAACAGCTCGTAATAGCCCAGGGCTAGGGTGCGGTTCAGGTTGTATTCTTCATAAGTAACAGCAATATCGTACAGTACCTGATAATTTGATGGGGCATACTCTCTTACTTTTTTGTACGTTTCAATGGCTTTTTTAAGTTCGCGGCGTGATGCATAAGCACGACCCAGATGATGATAAATATCGCCAGTATAGGCCGGTATAACTATTTCCGAAGCCAGTTGGAGCAATTCAAGCGACTTATCAAATTCGCGTAACTCTTTATAGGCTAAACCGGCATAAAACGGGATAAAGGCATCGTTTGATATTTCTGAAATCAGTGAATCGAGCAAGGGTGCAGCAATAGCATAGTTTCCGGTAAAGTATTCGCATATAGCCTGGTTTCGCAAATGAAAAGGATCGGAACCTTTTTCAAGTTCATTAAGTCTGCGATACAAAACAACTGCATCCTCATAATTTTTGTAGGTCGAAAAATAAATATGTGCCGCTTTTGAAAGTGCAGGTATATAAGTTGAATCTTGTTGCAACAATTCATTAACCAGTTGAAGTGATTGCTGATAACCGCCAAATTTATGATACGAATCGGCAACCATCATTCTCACCTCTTTGTCGGTTTTACACGATTCACACATAGTAGAATCGAGGTACAGCCCAACAACCTTTAAATATTGTTTTTGTTTGTACTTAGCGGTCATTAATCGGCGAAAGAAATAAACATTGGCAGTATCAACCTCCATTAACCTTTCATAAATACCGGCTGCTTTGTTGTAATGGTACATATCCATCAAAACAGATGCTTTTTTGCCACCAATACGCAATGAATCGTTTTTTGCCGGTATGGGGAGCTGCGAATAGTTGCGCAATGCTTCTTTTTCATGGCCCAGCGTTGACTGTATATCGGCAAGTCCTTCACGGGCTGTTGAATGACCGGGATTTTTTTCAAGAATATTTTTGAAACATGTTGCCGCATCATGATGCCGGTAAGCCGACAAATAGCATTTAGCTGCTAACATGTATTCATTTTCAAGTGCGGTATTGTTTTCAATTTTAGGTTCAATAACCGACAATACTTTTTGATATTCGCCATTATAAAACTGTTTCTCAAGCTCTGATTGCGAAAAAGCAAATAAATTCGGGAGAAGTAAAGCTACAAACATTAAAAAATTCAAATAATAGCTGGTTTTCATTTTGGTAAGGTTTTGAGGATTTATAAAAAATAACAATAGTATCCATCAATAATGCATAAAAATTGGGCTAAAGCCCCTTTATCGTTAAGCCTTCAATAGCCCCGGGCTTGCGCCACCGCTAAAGCTTCAGGCGACACGCGGTAAGCCCGGGGTAACTGATTTAGATCTACGAATCTGGGCTTTAGCTTTAGCCCAATCTGGTTATCATATTCAAGTATGAATTATTCTTCTTTTCCACCAAGTTCAAAACGAATGGGCACAGTATAAGCAACCGCTACATTTTGCCCCCGTTGTTTCCCTGGTTTCCAGGTTGGAAGTGAATTCACAACCCTCAGTGCCTCTTTATCAAGTAAAGGGTCAACCCCACGGGCAATTTCAGGACTTTTAATATTACCATCGCTGCCCACAACAAAAGTGACATACACCTTGCCTTCTATGCCTTCTTTAATTGCAGTTTCCGGGTAATCAATATTATCTGCAAGATATTGGCGCAAAGCATTTTCCCCACCCGGGTACTCAGGCATGTCCTCTACAACAATGAATACCTCTTCATCACAATCTTCAAAGTTGGGTTCAAACGTTGCATTGGCCTTATTGCTCTTTGTAACAATTTCGTTCAAATCTAATTTAGACATCAATTCAATTTGTGACCTGTCATTTTTGTCAAACACAACAGAATAGGTATCGGCAGTGAGTTCTTCTTTTAATTCCGGATAAAGTTTTAATGCATCCAAGCGTTCAATATCACTCACTTTGATATATTCAATTTGCATTTCGTTCAGCTCTTCTTCTGAAATTACATTTCCTTTATAAAGTACATTGTCTTGAATATCGCTGTTTGCCATTTCATATTTTTCGCAGGCAAACATCAAGGTTAGGGCCAACGCCAATACTACACCTGAGGTATATCGTAAAATAGCGTATTTCTTATTTTTATTATTGGTTATCATTTTAAATCGTTTTTTAATGGTTTTAACACTGAAAAAATTACTTGTTATTACCGGGGATCCGCCAATGGCCTGACTAAGCAATAATTGCTTATAGTTTGGCACCGAAATTTGCCCCTTTTGAAGCACCCCGGTATCGGCCAAAAACTCGTGATTTTCGCGCACCATGCGGCGAATAATCCAGTAAAACGGATTGAACCACTGGAAAATCATCATAAAATCAATAAAAAGCACATCAAATGTATGCCCTTGTTTCACATGTTCAAGCTCATGCTGAACCATCGATTTCCAGTTTTCCTGTTCAGTTAATTTGTCGGAAATAAAAATATAATTGAAAAAAGAGTACGGGGATATCTCTTTGGAAGAAACAACAAGCTTAGCCTTTTTTAAGCGGAATACACGGTTGCCCGATAACATACGGAACAATTGTATAAAACCGGCCACAATCACAAAAAATGCAGCAAAAGCACCCAGAATGTATATTAACATTGTATAATCGAATGATAATAAAGCCTGTCCAATTTTACCCGGAACCCCCGATGCATAAACAGTCACAGCTTCAAGCATGTTAGTTTGCCCGTTAACTAAAGCATCTGTTTGCTTTGGTATTACGGCCCCGGTTTTAATTTGAATTGCCAAAAAGGGCAACAACGTTGAAAACAACAATGCCAATAACAAATAAAAACGGGTAGCTTTAAAACGGGTTTCACGGCGAAGGATAAACCAATAAATAAAGGTAAAAACCCCCAGGCTCAACCCTGCTTCGATTATGTAATTGATAAAATAATCCATTAGTCTTCATTTGCAATATCATTTTTAATATCCTGCATCAATTCTTCAATTTCGCTAACCGACATATTATCTTCCTTAGCGAAGAATGAGACCATTTCCCTGAACGAATTTCCAAAATAACTGCTCATGAAATTTTTCATAAACGAGCGTGTATAGACTTTTTTTGAAATAAGAGGGAAATATACATGTGTTTTTCCGTAAGCTTTATGATCAACAAATCCTTTCTTTTCAAGAATACGCACTATGGTGGAAACCGTGTTATAGGCTGGTTTAGGTTCACTCATTTGTTCAATGATATCGTTCACCACACCCTCTTCGAGTTTCCATAAAATATGCATGATTTGCTCTTCAGCTTTTGTTAGTTCTTTCATTTTATCATTATTTAAAAAAGTAAATATAGAACTATTCTCTTCGTTATGAAACTAATTATTTAGTTGATTTGCCTAAAAAATTAAGGCGGAATGCCTTTAAATATTATTGTTACCATAATTAAATCATTTTATTTAAAATCCATGGATGAAACAAACCTACAACTAATATTTTAGTTTTCAAACTAATTTATTAGTTTTTTAACTATTTATTTCGTTTATGAAAGTTAAATTACATTGAAACACCAATATTTTAAACACATTCATTATTTTAGCCAAAAATTATAAATAATGAGAATATTACAATTCGTCATCACTGCTTTAAGTTTTATTATTTTGGTTTCGTGCAATGAAGATATCGATATTGCAAAAGGCTACCCTACTACCATTGAAGAAGCAAGTACCATAGAACTTAATAAAATACTTGGACAGGTAGAACAAACTCCAATGGCTAACTGTGTAGCTGTTAACCGTTTTGGATTTTTATTTCTTGATTATGAAAGTGAAACTTGTTTTGATATAGACAATTGGAAAAACGACTCTATTAAAGATACAATCTTAAACCGTACACGCGAAGCATTTTCAAAATATGCAAACTTTTTTAACTTGCCCGAAGATGATTTGCCGTTGATTCAATCAATATCAACACATAATGGTATTAGCTATGATGATTTTTTTAAAGATTACCCAGATTCATTGCCCCCGGTTTGGATTTCTACTACAGAAATCCAAAAATATCAGGACATTGAAGTAAGGGGGACTGGTCTGCAGGTTTTACTCTCGCCAGATGAAATAATTGGTATATCGGGTCATTGGCATTCTGAAATCATAGTACCATCAACTGATAATTACAGTGCCGAACAATCACAGGAATTATTGTACAATCAAACATTTACGTATAATCGAACTGAAATATTGATATCGGACAATACCAATTGGCACACACCAAAGAAAATAATAACCCCCATAACACGATCAGGGGAGTTAGAGCTTCATGTGTGTTGGGCACTATACCCCGGAACTTGGGAAATACTGGTTGATACACAAAGCGGTGAGGCTTTATCGGCAATCAATATTTCGGCTATATAAAAAGAGACGCACATAAGCACGTCTCTATAAATAAAAAATCATATCTGAATTTATAACCAGTCTAATTTGATGATATTTAGCTCATTATGGAGTCTATTGTCTTATGTCTAATGATCTTTTGTTAATTAAACTCTTTTTTCAATTGTTTCACCCAATCATCGATTCGTTTTTGGGTTTTCCTGGCCTGATTTTCCTGGTCGAGACATAAACCGCAAAACTGGTCGCCACGCTCAGCCCTTGAATGCTCGTAAGTATAACCTTCACGCGAAGTATATCCTACGACCTCTCCCCCACAATCTTCAACAATTTCGGCCATAATGCCTACCCCGTCGTTAAAATTTTCGGGGTATTCCTTTTGATCCCCAAGACCATAGATAGCTATTTTCTTACCTTTTAAATCAAGGTCTTCGAGTGCCGGGACAAACTCGTCCCAGTAATTGGGAAGCTCACCATCGAACCATGTAGGCACACCTGAAATAATATTATCGAATGACAGAAATTTGTCTTCGGTAACTTCTTCTACATTCACTTCTTCTATGTTTGCACTACCAAAAGCTTCGGCAATTTTCTTCGCAATTTTGGCAGTTTTATTTGAATTGAAACTATAAAATATTCCTATTTTTTTCATAACTCACTTGTAATTAGATGTTGGACATTAGACTTCAGATTTTAGACAAATGTCTATAGTCTTATGTCTGAAATCTAACAATCTGTTAATAAATTAATATTTCAGCAATTCTTTAGCTGCTGCAACCACTTTGTCGGTGTTTGGTAAAATAGCACCTTCAAGAATACGGTTAAACCCAACCGGGGTATAAGTTGAACCAACACGTTTAACAGGTCCGTCGAGGTATTCAAATGCTTCCTCCATTATCATTGAAGATATTTCACCCCCAAAACCGGCAAATACTTTATCTTCATGTACAACCATTGCTTTGTTGGTTTTCTTTAGCGACTCAAAAATGGTTTCCTTGTCAAGTGGTACAATCGAACGCAAGTCAATAACTTCAACTTCGTAACCATCCTCGGCAAGCTTTTCGGCAGCCTGCAAGCTATGTATCAACGTATTTCCGTATGTGACAATTGTAAGGTCTTTACCCTCACGGCGAATTCGTGCTTTTCCAAAAGGCACTTCAAAATCATCGGGTACATGCGCAGCCGCCTGAGGCGCGTTATACAGAGCTTTAGGTTCCATAAACATGGTCATACCTTTTGAACGTATCGCTGTTCGCAACAACCCGGCTGCATCGTCGGCAAAAGTTGGATATACAATACGCACACCGGGCATGGTAGCCAATGCCCCTTCGATGTTCTGCGAGTGGTACAAGCCACCACCTATGTAGCCACCTGAAGCCAGGCGAATGGTCATGTTTGGCGCAAATTGTCCGTTTGATCGCCAGTAGTCGTGGCTCGAATCAACATATTGCTCCATGGCCGGCCAAAAATAGTCGGCAAATTCGGCACCTTCAATAACAACACGAAGTTTATCATTGAAACGGCTCATGCCGTTAGCAGTACCTACAATGTAATCTTCTGCAATAGGAGCACTGAACACGCGTTTTTCGCCAAATTCCTGCTGCATACCTTTGGTCACGTTAAATGCACCACCTTTATCTTTGTTGGCAACATCCTGTCCCCATAAAAAGGTATCTTCATTATGCCTGAACTCTTCTTTCAATGTTTTGTTTAGTGCCTCAACCAACTTAATTTTATCGCCCCCGCTATCACCAGGGAGACCATCGGCATATTTTTCGGGCATGTAAGGTTCCGGCATTACAAAATCAAAAATTGATTCCGGATCCGGATCCGGGGCCTTCAGTGCTTTTTTGTGGGCATCTTTAACAATTTGTTTTGCATTTTCTTCAATCTCCCCGAGTTCTTTCTCTGTAAACCGCTTATAACGCAGCAACATGCGGCGAATTTTGGCGAGTGGGTCATATTCTCTAACATAATTACGTTCGTGTTCGTTACGATACAACTCGTGCCGGTCTGAGTTTGAGTGTGATTCAATCCTTACACAGTTTGCCTGCAACATCACGGGCTCACCTTCTTCGAGCACATGCTTTTTTGCTTCGGCCATAGCATTCATCGAGTCAAAAACATCTTTGCCGTTACAATGGATAACCCTCAGGTTTTTAAAGCCTGTAAAATTATTGGCAGCTTTACGGTTGGCTGTTTGCAACTTTTTTGGCACCGAAATACCATAACCATTGTCCTGAATTACAAAAATAACGGGTAGTTTTTCACGTGTTGCCCCGTTAATGGCTTCGTACACATAACCTTCGGATAGAGATGATTCGCCATGCGATGTAATGGCTACACCTTTATGCCCATAGTATTTCATTGCCCTCGCCACACCCACGGCATGTAAATCGTGGTTACCCGTGCACGACGAAACATTATGGATATTCCATTCGGGCTTGGCAAAATGGTTCGACATGTGACGCCCACCGCCGGCTACATCGGTTGCCTTAGATATACCATTCAGGATAATTTCTTCCGTGGTAAGCCCCGCCGAAAAAGCTGTCATCATGTCCCTGTAATATGGGAAAAGATGATCTTTCTCTTTGTCGAAATGTTGGCCCACGGCAAACTGGATACCATCGTGGCCTGCATAGGGTGCATGGTACGACCAGCCAATGGCTTGCTTAAGATAGTTAGGCGCTTTTTCATCAAGTTTGCGCCCTACCACCAATGTTGTATACCAATCTTTAAGTGTCTTTTTTTCAACACTCTTTATTGTATATTTTTTGGGATATGTACTACTCATAATTACTGTTATATTTTTCGGTTAACGTCAAATTCTTCCAGAATATCGGCAATCTTTCGCAGGAATGCCCCGCCCATTGCACCATCAACAATACGATGATCGTATGACAACGACAAGAACATTTTGTGGCGAACTACAATTGTATCGCCCGTAGGCGTTTCCATTACGGCCGGTTTTTTCTCGATGCTTCCGGTTGCAAGTATACCAACCTGTGGCTGGTTAATAATTGGTGTACCAATAATGTTGCGGAATGATCCGAAGTTGGTAATACTAAATGTGCCGCCGGTAATTTCATCGGGCGATAGTTTATTGTTTCGTGCGCGGTCGGCCAAATCATTCAACGATGATGTTAACCCTACCAGGTTTTTCTGGTCGGCATCGCGGATAACGGGTACAATAAGGTTGCCATCGGGTTTGGCAACTGCAATTCCCACGTTAACTTTTCCACGTAAAATAATATTGTTACCATCAACCGAAGCATTCACCATCGGGAATTCACGAAGTGCCGCAGCTACGGCTTCGGTAAATACCGGCATAAATGTCAACTTCTGGTTATACTTCTTCTGGAATTCTTCTTTCACTTTATTGCGCCATAATACCAGGTTGGTAACATCGGCTTCAACAACAGAAGTTACATGTGGGGCTGTTTGTGCCGATTGCACCATGTGGTCGGCAATAAGTTTGCGTACACGGTCCATTTCAACAACTTGGTCTTCGGCTCCAACCGAAACTGAAACTTTGGAAGCTTCTTTTTTAGGTTGAGCTGTTTCTTTTTTACCAACTTCAGGCTGCTTTGAAGCTTTTTGTGTTTCACCACTTTCGCGCTTTTCAAGGTAGGCAAGGATATCTTTCTTCTGTACCCTTCCATTTTCTCCACTGCCCTCGATCGACTCAAGCTCTTTATTGCTGAGTTTTTCTTCTTTGGCAATTGAACGCACCAGCGGTGAATAAAAACGAGTAGTTTCGGTGTCATCTTCAGAAGAATCATCTTTGTCATTATTTTCAGCAGGCTCCTCTTTCACCTCTTCTGAAGCAGCTTCCTTTTTTGAAGGCTTTTCTTGTGAAGCAGCTCCCTCTTTGGCAGGCTTTTCTTCTTCAACCGGTTCATCATTACTTTCACCATCATCGTCACCTTCGGTTTTTATAAGGGCAACAGTTTCGCCAACATCAACAACCGAATCAACTTCGAATAATATTTTTGAAATAACCCCATCGACAGGCGAAGGGATTTCGGAATCAACTTTCTCGGTGGCAATTTCAAAAAGAAGGTCATCTTCTTCAACGGTATCACCTTCTTTTACAAACCATTTTGT
>JASMTI010000132.1:0-46354 GCA_041694375.1 Bacteroidales bacterium
GAAGTAGAAAAAACGAAAAGAAACGAAAATAACTCATATTTAGTGAAAGAATCCAACATACGATGGTAGAAAAAATTTGACCTTTCAAATGAAGGGCTCTACTCAAAATTTAACGATGCCCAAACCCAGGGTGATTGGAGTTATCCAGCCCTTTTTCATACAGCAGACACAGCATGTTGGTATTTGATACACGAAGCCGATGTAAACAGGGGTTATTGTGCAACAAAACTCAGTAATTCACACGAACAATCGGCCTATAAAGTGGCCCTTCCGGAGCCTCATGAGGGTGAAGGCGAAGCATTGCCAACTATTAATCTTCCCTGGAAATCGCCCTGGCGTGTTGTCATTATGGGGCAATTATCTGATATTGTTGAGTCTACTTTGGTTGAAGATGTCTCAAAACCTTCGGTCATATCAGATACTGATTGGATAAAGCCCGGTCTGGTTTCATGGAATTATTGGTCTGATAACCATGGTACCCGCGACTACCAAACCCTTAAAAATTTTACTGATTTGGCAGCAAGCATGGATTGGCCATATACTTTGTTCGACTGGGAGTGGGATGCAATGGGCAATGGCGGAGATGTGGAAGATGCCGCAAAATATGCCCTTTCAAAAGGGGTGAAACCTCTTATTTGGTACAATTCGGGTATGTTTAAGTGGATAACTGCAACCCCAATTGACCGCATGAAAACCCACGAGAACAGGATGGAAGAGTTTGCCTGGTTGAAAAAACTGGGGTTTGTAGGTGTGAAAGTCGATTTTTTCCTTAGTGAAAAGCAGTATATGATTGATTATTATCTTGATATACTTGAAGACGCTGCCAAATTTGAGATGATGGTCAATTTTCATGGCAGTCTTGTACCCCGCGGATGGTCGCGCACTTATCCCCACCTTATGACCATGGAGGCTGTGCGGGGAGCTGAATGGTACAACAACAATGCTGAACTGACAACAACGGCACCCGAACATAATTCGGTGATGCCATTTACCAGAAACGTAATTGGGCCAATGGACTATACACCGGTTACATTTACAAATTCGCAGCATCCACATATCACATCTTATGGTCACGAACTTGCATTGAGTGTTGTTTTTGAGTCGGCTTTACAGCACATGGCCGACCGTCCCGAAGGTTATTACAATTTGCCCGATGCACCTAAAACTTTTTTAAAGGATGTGCCCACCGCATGGGACGATATCAAATATATTGATGGTTATCCCGGAAAAGATGTGGTTATAGCACGCCGAAAAGGTGATAGCTGGTATGTTGGAGGGATAAATGGTGAGAATATTGAAAAAGATAAAAGCCTATCATTCGATTTTTTAGATAGTGGTAGAAAATACAAGTTAACATTAATTGCCGATGGAAAGCATGATAAAGATTTTGAAACTAAGTATATGGCTGTCGGCAGCGAGTCAAATATTAATGTTAAAATGCTTCGCAGGGGTGGTTTTATAATAAAATTAAAACCTTTAAAATGATAAACCTTAAAATAATATACTATGAATAATCCATTAAAAAAGTGTTGTCTGATTTTATTTTTATTTGGTGTATTTGCTGCCAATGCGCAAAACCCTATAGTACAAACTTACTTCACGGCCGATCCGGCCCCGATGGTATACGACGGCACTGTGTATGTATACACCTCGCATGACGAGGATTCAACAGTAAACAATTTTTTCACCATGTACGACTGGCGCTGTTATTCATCAACCGATATGGTAAACTGGACCGACCATGGCGCTGTTGCTTCGTTGAAGAATTTCACCTGGCACGATAAGTCAAATGGCGCATGGGCACCACAATGTATAGAGCGTAACGGCAAATTTTATTTTTATGTGCCCATTCATGGCGAAGGTATTGCCGTGTTAGAGTCCGATTCACCAACCGGCCCTTTTACCGACCCAATTGGTGAACGCCTTATCGATAGCGACCATGTTTGGCAGGATATTGACCCCACTGTTGCCATCGACGATGATGGTCAGGCATACCTGTATTGGGGAAATCCTAACCTTTGGTATGTTAAGTTGAACCAAGATATGGTTTCGTATGACAAGAGCATTGGCGATAATGGGATTGTTTCAATTGAAATGACAACAGATGCTTTTGGAAGCCATGAAGGCCGCGACGGGGAAAAACGTTCATCGTACACCGAAGGCCCATGGTTTTATAAGCGTAACAACTTGTATTACATGATTTATGCAGCCAGGGGTATCCCCGAGTATATTGCCTATTCAACTGCCCCAACGGCAGAGGGACCATGGACATACCGTGGAATCATTATGGAACGGGCCGATCATTTGGCTTTTACCAACCACGCGGGCGTAATAGATTTTCAGGGAAATTCATATTTCTTTTATCACGACCAGTCTTTGTCGAAAGGTGAAGGTTTTAAGCGTTCGGTAAGTGTTGAGCAATTTACATACAATAACGATGGTTCAATTCCTTTAATTGAACCTACCAAAGAAGGTGTTAAAGAAAGTGTTTCGAACCTGGACCCCTACAAGAAGGTTGAAGCTGAAACCATTGCATGGAGTGAGGGTCTGAAAACAAAATCGGATAGCAAGGCTGGTATTTATGTAACCAATATCAATGATGGTGAATACCTTATTGTTAAAAGTGTTGACTTTGGAAAAGGTGCTAAAAAATTTAAAGCCAGTGTAGCTACAGCATCTAAAGGCGGAGAAATTGAAATACGTACTAATAACCCTGAGGGTAAATTATTGGGCACATGTAGAGTAGACAATACAGGAGGTGATTTAAACTGGAAAGTGCATACGGCCAAAGTAAATAAAGTAAAAGGTGTTCACGATGTATGCCTTGTTTTTAGGGGAGAAGAAAGTCAATTGTTTAATTTCAACTGGTGGGGGTTTGCGAAATGATTAACCGGACTTAAAAAATCAGTATAACATTATGTAGATAATTGATTGGTGCATCGGCGATTAATGCAAGAATGTATAATTGCCATTTAATATAAATATTTTATATATATATAAATGCAAAGAGATGAAAAGAACCAAATTTTATTTAGTCGCTTTTATCTTGTTAATGATAGGCATACATTGCAATGGCCAAACCTATCAAAAAACCGACACAGGAATTAAAACAACCGTCGAATCAACTAATTTTGAAATAGAATTCTATTCTCCCTCCATTGTCAGGGTTAAAAAGTGGCCCGAAAATGCGTGTTTCTTGAAAGAAAGCCTCTCGGTTGTTAAAAAACCCGGCGAAACAAACATTAAAATCAACCAAAAAGGAAACACTTTATTATTGAAGAGTGAGAAACTTCAGGTTTCGCTCAATTTAAAAGATGGATCTATATCTTTTATATCAACTAAGGGTGAAACACTTTTGAATGAACAAGAATCAGGTTCAGGGTTTACACCTTTTAACGATGCCGGGGACGAAACTTACAGTGTATCACAATCGTTTGTTTTAGATAAAGAAGAAGCCATTTATGGCTTAGGGATCCTGCAAAACGGAAAAATGGTCCAGCGTGACCTCGAAATACACATGGTGCAAAACAATACGCAGGATTTTGTCCCCTTTATCCAGTCGAACAAAGGTTATGGCTTGTTCTGGGATAACTATTCACCAACCACATTTAGCGACAATCAGGAGCAAACGACATTTAGCTCGGAGGTAGGCGATGGTATTGACTATTATTTTATGTACGGTGAGAATGCTGATGGTGTAGTTGCCCAAATGCGCAAATTAACCGGGCAGGTACCTATGTTCCCGTTGTGGACTTACGGTTTTTGGCAAAGCAGGGAGCGTTATAAATCTCAGAACGAAACCGTAAGTGTTGTCCGCAAATACCGTGAACTGGGCGTACCGCTCGATGGCATTATTCAGGACTGGCGGTATTGGGGCAACAACTACCTCTGGAATGCCATGGAGTTTCTGAATGAAGAATTCTACAATCCACAAAAAATGGTGAACGATGTGCACAACATGAATGCACACATGATTATTTCTATATGGAACTCTTTTGGCCCACATACCAAACAATACAGGGAACTCGACAGTATTGATGCCCTTTTCGATTTTAAAACATGGCCCGAATCAGGTTCGTTCAAATGGCCGCCCAACCCCGATTATCCATCAGGTGTGAGGGTTTATGACGCATATAATCCTAAAGCACGCGACATTTACTGGAAATACCTAAAAGAAGGCATTTTTACGCTGGGCATGGACGGCTGGTGGATCGACTCTTCCGAACCCGATCACTTTGACCCTAAGCCATCCGATTTTGACAATCAAACTCATCTGGGGTCGTTTCGTAAAGTACGTAATGCTTATCCTTTAATGACAGTGGGCGGTGTTTACAAACATCAGCGTGAAGTGACTTCCGATAAGCGTGTTTTTATATTAACACGTTCTGTGTTTGCCGGACAGCAACGCTATGGTGCCAATACCTGGTCGGGCGATGTTGTAGCCTCGTGGGATGCTTTGCGCAAACAAATATCAGGTGGCTTAAATTTAACATTATGTGGTATTCCTCACTATAATAGCGATATAGGCGGATTTTTCCTTTGGGATTATCAAACCCCGCTTCAAAATGCCGATTATCGCGAATTGTATGCCCGTTGGGTCCAGTTTGGTGCATTTTGCCCGATGATGCGTTCGCATGGTGCCGATGCCCCACGTGAAATATACCAATTCGGTAGAAAAGGCGAACCCATTTACGATGCCATCGAAAAATACATCAAGCTGCGGTACAGTTTATTGCCTTACATCTATTCAACCTCGTGGGATGTAAGTGCCAACCAATCGAGCATGATGCGTGCCCTGGTAATGGATTTCCCATCCGATAAAAAAGCACTCGATATTGACGACCAGTATATGTTTGGCAAATCCATCCTGGTTTGTCCGGTTACCGAAAGCATGTATAACGAAGACGGACAGGAAAATTTTAGTTCTGTAAAAAAGCGGGAACTTTATCTGCCTTCCGGCACCAACTGGATTGACTTCTGGACTGGTGAAGAACTGGAGGGTGGACAAACGATTGAAAAACCAGCGCCACTCGATGTTCTACCATTATACATCAAAGCTGGTGCTGTAATCCCGATTGGACCCGATGTGCAGTATACTGAAGAAAAAAGCTGGGACAACCTCGAAATACGCATTTACGAAGGTGCTGATGGCGAATTTACGTTGTATGAGGACGAAAACGACAATTACAACTACGAAAAGGGAATGTATTCAACCATTAAGTTTAGTTGGGACGATTCGAAAAAGGTTTTGACCATTGGCAAACGTGAAGGCACATTCCCCGGTATGATTGAAAACAGGCAGTTTGATGTAAAAATCATTGGTCAAATGGACAATGTTGAAACCGTAAAATACAGTGGTGGAAAAGAATCTGTGAAATTCTAAAAAAAGAAATTTAAAAACATAATAGATGAGAAGAAATTTATTTTCGATAATTGTATGTATGATGGCACTGGTATTAAATTTTTCGGCCATAGCCCAAAACAACGTTCCCGAACAATTTCCGGTAGTTCATACAAAATACACGGCCGACCCGGCCCCAATGGTGTATAACGACACGGTGTTTCTTTACACCAGTCACGATGAAGATGATGCCATGGGCTTTAAAATGGAAGACTGGTTGCTTTATTCTTCAACCGACATGGTGAATTGGACAGAGCACGGTATTGTAGCTTCTCTTGATGATTTCGATTGGGTGCCATACGACAATGGTGCCTGGGCGGTGCAATGTGTTGAGCGTAACGGGAAATTTTACCTTTATTGCCCCATGCCCGGAGGGGTAGGAATTGGTGTTTTAGTAGCCGATAGTCCTTACGGGCCTTTTAAGGATCCCATCGGAAAACCTTTAATTCAAAACAGCGATCACGATATTGACCCAACTGTTTTGATTGACGATGATGGGCAGGCCTACATGTACTGGGGCAACCCCAAAGTATATTACGTAAAACTAAACGAAGATATGGTTTCCTACTCAGGTGAAATTATGCAGGAACCTACAACCCCAAAGAATTATCAGGAAGGTCCCTGGGTTTGGAAGCGCAACGGCCATTATTACATGGCTTACGCCTCTACCTGCTGCCCCGAGGGAATTGGATATGCCATGAGCAACTCCCCAACCGGGCCCTGGGAATACAAAGGAATGATAATAGATGCCTCGGAACTTACACGTGGAAACCACCCCGGAATTATTGAATACAAAGGAAAATCATATTGTTTTGGCCATAGTTACGACCTTCTTAAAAAAACGACTCCAAAGTTTTATGAACGTCGCTCAGTCGATATGGATGAAATGGTTTACAATCCCGATGGAACCATCCAAAACCGGCACTACTGGTCGGTTGAAGGTCCTGAACAAGTGAAACCCCTGAATCCTTTTAAACGGGTTGAAGCGGAAACCATGGCCTGGAGCGAAGGCGTAAAAACAAGGTTTGAAACCGAGTGGGAAGGCGATTTTGACTGGGCACGGGGAAAACGTATTGCCGACCGCTTATTTGTAACCGAAATTAATCATGGCGATTTTATTAAAGTAAGTGGCGTCGATTTTTCCAATGGAGCTAAGTCGGTCGAAGTGAGTGTATCGCCAATTTATGGTGGTAAAATTGAAATACATGCCGATAAAATTGATGGCCCCATTATCGCCACAGTTGACGTAAATACCGCACGCCAAGAAGGCATTTTCAGCACATTTTCTGCACCGGTAAATAAAATCAAAGGTGTTCATGATGTATATTTTGTCTTCAAGGGGGAAAAAGAACTGTTCTATTTTGACTGGTGGATTTTAAAATAAAAAATTAATTATGATGAAATCTCAGATTATTACCTTGATCATGTTAATAAGTTTATTAGGGTGCCAGCCAAAGGTGGAATTTGAAAAAGTGTCTGATGGTGTAAATATATCGTTACCCAACGGAACACTTGCCATTTACCCGGTAGCAAACAACGCGGTAAGGGTGCAGTTTTACAAACAGGAATATGATGAGCTTACTGAATTCGTTCTCGTTAAAGATTATAACGTGCCGGAATTCGATGTAACCGAAACAAAAAACATCATCCGTGTTTCGCTTGATGGTCTTGTGGTTGAGGTGGATAGAGAAACTGCCGCCCTAAGCTATTTCGATGCTTCCGGGAAACTCATTTTAAGCGAGAAAGCCGGATCGCGCGTTATAAAAGCCGATTCGGTAATGGGCGAACCTTGTTACCTTGTTGAACAAGCCTTTGATTCGCCTGCCGATGAGGCCATATTCGGGCTGGGGCAGTTTCAGGACGGGAATTATGATTTAAAAGGCATAAGCCGCAGGTTAACCCAGGTGAATTCTCAAATTGTTATTCCTTTTATCTTTTCGAGTGAAGGATATGGTTTGTTATGGCACCAGTATGGATTGACTGATTTTAACCCTGCCGGTAATTTTATCGATTTGAAGAAAGAAGAGGGCTCTGATTCAGATGAAAGTAAAATGGAAGAAGTAACAACAACTGCCGGAACGCAAAAAGTAGCCCAGAACCAAACACTTTATACCGGTAGCTTTAGTGTTCCCGATGATGGGGAGTATTCAATATTCCTCGATTTGGGCGATATGGGAAACCGTCATTATGTTGTAATTGACGGAAAGCCTGTTATCGACCAACAAAATATGTGGCTGCCGCCAACTGCCGGCAAACTGGTTTTCTTAGAAAAAGGAGGGCATAATGTGCAGCTTGTTTGTAAGTCGGATAATGAACCTACGCTGGCGTGGAGAAAAAAGGACAATACAACTACCTTTCGTTCGCCAAATGCCAAAAAACTCGATTATGTTGTTTTTGCAGGCGAGGCTGATGATGTAATTACAACGTACCGTAATTTGACCGGAAATGCACCTATGCTCCCGAAATGGGCTTATGGTTTTTGGCAATGCCGTGAGCGATATACCTCTGCCAATCATTTGGTCGAAACGGTGAAAGAATTCCGCAAACGCGATTTGCCAATGGACGTAATTGTTCAGGATTGGCAATATTGGGGCAGCAAAGGATGGGGCGTGCCTCAATTTGATGAGGCAAATTATCCCGAGCCTTCAAAATTTATTAAAGAAATACATAATATGAATGCTCATTTTTGTATTTCAATTTGGTCAAACCCCGATAAAAATTCAGAACTGGGGCGAAAATATGTTGAAAACGAACGTTTTATTCCCGGAACAAAATGGTTAGATTATTTCAACCCAAAAACACGGCAGGAATACTGGAATACCCTTAAAGAGAATATGTTCGACTATGGTGTTGATGCATGGTGGATGGATGCTGTTGAACCCGAAAATGATGCATTAACGGGAGAAATGACCCACATTGGTCCGGGTAACTTCTATCGTTTAATTTATCCTTTAATGGTTAGTAAATCGGTATATGAAGGACAGCGGGAAACCACTTCCGATAAAAGGGTTTGTATCCTTACCCGTTCGGCTTTTTCAGGCCAGCAACGTTATGGCGTTATTAACTGGTCGGGCGATGTTGGCGGTACATGGGATGCTTATAAACGGCAGATTGTGGCAGGCTTAAATTTCACCATTACCGGTTTGCCGTATTGGACGACCGATATTGGCGGCTTTTTCCGCCCCGGGTGGTCGCAATATACCGATGAAAAGTATCACGAATTGCTTACCCGCTGGCACCAGTGGGGCGCTTTTAACCCTATTTTCAGGGTGCATGGTTATCAGTCGGAAACCGAACCCTGGAAATATGGTGAGACGGTGGAAAATAACATGAGGAAAATGCTCAATCTTCGCTATCGTTTATTGCCTTATATCTATTCTGAAGCCTGGAAAGTAAGCAATGGTTCAACCATTATGCGCCCGTTGGTAATGGATTTCAGGGAAGACGAAAGTGCCGTGGGGCAGGCTTATGAGTATATGTTTGGAAGTGCATTTTTGGTGGCACCAATTACCGAGCCGGGGATAACAAACTGGGATGTTTACCTGCCCGAAGCTCCTGCTTGGTATAATTTCTGGACCGGTGAACGTTTCAACGGGGAACAAACCATTAACACCAATGCACCACTCGATATTATACCAGTGTATGTAAAGGCAGGTTCAATTGTACCTATGGGTGAATTCATTGAATATTCGGACGAAAAACCGGACAATGAACTCGAAATTCGAATTTATCGCGGCAACGATGGCTCATTTATACTTTACGAAGATGAAAGTGATAACTATAATTACGAAGAAGGTATGTACGCCACAATCGACTTTGCCTGGGATGAAGAAAAGGAGACCTTGACCATTAGTGAACAAAATGGTGCTTTCCCGGGAATGATTAAAGAGCGTAAATTTAACATCGTTGTGGTTGGTGAAGGCTTTGGAGCAGGTGTAAATGAAGTTGAACAATATGCTAAAACGGTAGATTACAAAGGCGATGGAATGACCGTTCAGTTATAAATCTTTAAAATGGAATGAGTAAAAAGGATAAAGATATTGAAAACCAGAATTATATGGCTGATAAAGTAAATGATAAGGGCTCAAATACAATGCGTCGTTCGGTATTAACGGGCATCGGTAAAATTGAAATTATCGATGCACCGAAACCCGTAATTGTTAATGACGATGACGTGTTGATTCGTATGACGGTTGTTGGCATTTGTGGTTCCGATATTCATTATTATTCAACCGGGCGCATAGGGAGCCAGGTGGTAAAATACCCGTTTACGGTAGGACACGAAGGTGCGGGCGTAGTTGAAGCTGTTGGGCCGGCAGTAAAATCAGTGAAGCCGGGCGACCCTATTGCTGTTGAGCCATCAATTGCTTGCGGGCATTGCAACCAGTGCCTTGCCGGGCGTCCGCATACTTGCGAGAACAACTTGTTTTTGGGATGCCCGGGTCAAATTGAAGGCAACCTGGCCGAATATATTGTGATGCCCGAAAGTCAGTGCATTATACTAAAAGGAGATTTAAAACCCGAGCATGGTGCTACTTCGGAACCCCTTGCCATTGGTTGTTACGCGGTAAAACAAGCTGCATTATCGGCAACCGATTCAGTAGCCATTATTGGGTTTGGCCCTATTGGTATGAGTGTATTTCAAATGGCCAAAGCACAGGGGGTAAGTAACATTGTTGTTTCTGAAAAAATTGACGAAAGGGCTAAAATGGCTGAAAAATATGGGGCAACACAAGTTGTTAATCCATTGAATGATTCTGTGCCTCAAAAAGTCGGGAACGGATTTGATGTAGTGTTTGAATGCTGCGGCCAACAAGAAGCGATGGATACGGCCGTTGAAATTCTAAAACCCGGTGGCAAAATAATGGTCGTAGGAATTCCCGAATTTGACCGCTGGAGTTTTAGTGCTGACGTGGCACGCCGGAAAGAGCTTTCGCTTATTCACATCAGGCGGCAGAACGGTTGCACGCACCAAACCCTCGATATGATTGAAGAAGGGGTGGTTGACGGATCGGCAATGATAACCCATCGCTTTCAGTTTGGGCAAATTGCCGAAGCATTCGATATGGTAAAAAATTATCGCGATGGCGTGATGAAAGCAATGGTGCATTTTGGTTGAATATAAGTTCCAGCAACCAGATAATTAATGACTCAATGACAAATGACTAATAACTTAATGACAAATGCTGGGAGCTATAGCGACCAGTCCCGATGAGCAAAGCGATATCGGGAACTAATGAAAAATAATATGAAGAAAATAAACCCATCAGATGTACCCTGTAAAAAGTTATCGAACGGGGCAGAAATACCCGTAGTAGGGCTTGGGACTTTTGGTTCGGATAATTACTCGGCACAGGAAATTGCCGATGCCGTGGATTTTGCAATCAGGCATGGATACCGGCACATCGATTGTGCTTCGGTTTACATGAATGAAAAGGAAATCGGTGAATCATTAGACAATCTTTTAACAGATGGCGTGGTGAAGCGCGAAGATTTATGGATTACCTCGAAAGTATGGAACGACATGCATGGAGAGGGCGAGGTGATTGAATCGTGCAAAAAAACACTTGCCGACTTACAGCTTGATTACCTCGATTTATACCTTGTGCACTGGCCATTTCCAAACTATCATGCACCGGGCTGCGATGGCGATGCCCGCAACCCCGATTCCAAACCTTATATCCATGATGAGTACATGGTTGTATGGCGGCAAATGGAGCAATTGGTAGAAATGGGACTGGTGAAATCAATCGGGACCTCAAACATGACCATCTCAAAAATGGAATTGTTGTTACGCGATGCCAAAATTAAACCGGTGGTGAACGAAATGGAAATCCACCCTCACTTTCAACAACCGGAGTTGTTTGATTTTATGGTATCAAACGATATTGTGCCCATCGGGTTTTCGCCAATTGGCTCACCCAAACGCCCTGAGCGCGACCGTTCAGCTACCGACACAGTCGATATTGAGGACCCGGTAGTGGTTAAAATTGCCCAACGATTAAATGTTCACCCCGCTGTAATATGTATAAAGTGGGGCGTTCAACGTGGCGAGATAGTCATCCCGTTTTCGGTAAAGCCCGAAAAAATTATCAGCAACTTGGAAGCGGTAACCGGTAATTGGTTGACCGAAGAAGAGATGAGCGAAATGTCAGCCATCGATAAGCAATGCCGGTTGATTAAAGGCCAGGTATTCCTTTGGGAAGGTGCTGAAAGCTGGGAGGATTTGTGGGATTAAATCTAACAGCCTCCCCAAACCCTTCCAAAGGAGGGGCTGAAAACCTCATTAAATTTAACAATCCCCAGTGGGGAACAAAAACATAATATTATGAACAAAAACAACAACAACGAAGCTTCGAATAAGTCCCCTTTAGGGGATTTAGGGGTGAATGGAGGGGTTATGAAAGCCGCTTATTTACCCGGAAACAGTACGGTTGAGTTCAGGGAAGTTGATATACCAGAACCGGGCCCCGGTCAAGTATTGATTAAAACAAAATCATCTACCATTTGTGGTAGCGATATTCGCGCCATTTATCGCGAGCACCTTGGTAAAGGCCCCGAGGCCTATCAAAATAAAATTGCGGGCCACGAGCCTTGCGGGCAAATTGTAAAATGTGGACCCGGGATGAAACGCTTTAAAGAAGGCGACCGGGTTGTTTTATACCATATCTCAGGATGCGGGGTATGCAACGATTGCCGCCGTGGGTATATGATATCATGCTCAAGCCCGCACCGTGCAGCCTATGGTTGGCAGCGCGACGGGGGTATGTCACCCTACATTCTTGCTGAGGAGAAAGATTGTGTTTACCTGCCCGGAGAATTGACCTATACCGACGGGGCACAGGTTGCCTGTGGCTTTGGTACAGTTTACGAAGGCCTTGAAAAAATCAGCGTGTCGGGTAACGATGCCGTTTTGGTGGTTGGGCTGGGACCTGTAGGCCTGGCTGCTTTAATGCTGGCAAAAGCTTTGGGTGCAAACCACCTCGTGGGGGTTGATACTGTTCAGGAGCGATGCGATATTGCAAAAGAGCTTGGCCTGGCCGATGATGTTTTTGTGGCTGGTCCTGATACGCTCGAAAAGGTCAGGGCTACAACATACCAGGGCAAAGGTTTTGAGAAAACAGTAGATTGCTCGGGTAACACACACGGGCGGCAACTGGCTATCAGGGCTACACGCCAGTGGGGTAAAATGGTAATGATTGGCGAAGGGGGAACTGTTGAATTTAACCCCAGCCCCGACATTATTCATGAGCAAATAACAATATACGGCTCATGGGTGACCAATGTTTATAGGATGGAAGAACTGGTTGAACGACTTGTACGCTGGGGGATACACCCCGAAGATTTGGTGACCCACCGTTTCACACTTGATAAGGCCAGTGAAGCATACCAGTTAATGGATAGTGGTAAATGTGGGAAAGTTGCCGTGGTTTTTGACGAAGAAGTGAAATAGTTTTTATCATTGATATAAAAAAGTAGTGGGAAGTTGGCATTTAAATGTTTTACTTTTCGCTACTTTTGGGTTTTATCTAATGGCAAAAACCTAAAATGACAGATAAAGGAAAAATACCGGTTTACAGTCTTCATAACTTCAGTATACCCGAACGGCAGGGGCGGCAATACCAGGTTGAGGTGTTTGACGCCAACCGGCATTTTCAGGTTGAATACCCGCATCGGCACGATTTTTTTGAGGTTTTATTCCTTTACAAGGGAAATGGGGTCCATGTGATCGATAACAACCGTTACCCAATTGAGCCCCCCTGCGTGTTTTTCTTGTCGCCAGGGCAAGCACACAAGCTCGAAATTTCATCCGATATCGAAGGCTTTATCTATATTTTTACGCCTGAGTTTTACCTGATAAACAAAAATAACCAAAACCGGTTAATTGAATTTCCTTTTTTCTATACTATTGAACAGGACAATCCACCCATTTTGTTGTCAGATGCCGATGATGTTTCCTTTTTTTACAGGTTATTTAAAAAAGGGGTAACCATTGCCGATAAGCAGAACCATGTTTCTATTGAACTTTTACGTTCAATTTTAGATACCATACTTACCTTTTGTGACAGTATTTATCCAAACCGCGAAGTTTTAAATAATAAAGGTAAAGGGCACTTGCTTGTAAAACAATTTTATCAATTGGTTGAGCAAAATATCCGCAACAATTACAGTGTGGCACAATATGCCGAATTGTTAGCTGTAACACCCAACCACCTTACGCAAACCATACGTTTACTTACCAACCGCACTTCAACAGACATTATAAAATCGAAACAAATTCTTGAAATTAAAAGATTGTTGGTACACAGTGATTTGTCGGTTACCGAGATTGCCCATTACATGAATTATACCGACCAAAGCTATTTTACAAAGTTTTTCAAGCGTGAAACTGGTGTGACACCCCTTGTGTATCGTGGTCAATCCATGAAATAATCCTTTGTTATTTACAGCTTTTAGTAAAGTTAAATAGTTGAATATAAAAAAGATTGAATGAGAATTACTGATTGCTTATTTTAAGAATCATTGAAAATTACCTAAAATAGCTGTTTTTTTACATTCGTATCTTTAAAATATTTTGTTGCTTTGTAATGTGTAATTATTTTTTAGAAATCTATAATAAAAAACAATAAAAAAATGGCAAATTATTTCAATTCATTACCATTTCGTCTTCAAAGAGAAGAGCTTGGTAAGTGTGATTTCATGGAAATCGAAGAGTTTAGCAACGGGGTAGATTACCTGAAAGGGAAAAAACTTGTAATTGTAGGATGTGGTGCCCAGGGACTTAACCAGGGGCTTAACCTCCGCGATAGTGGTCTTAACGTAGCTTATGCACTTCGTAAAGTTGAAATTGATGAAAAGCAGGTTTCTTATCAAAATGCTGTTGATAATAACTTTGAAGTAGATACGATTGAAAACATGGTACCGCAGGGCGACCTGGTGTTAAACCTTACACCTGACAAATACCACACCCCGGTTGTAAACCAAATCATGCCTTTAATGAAAAAAGGGGCATGTTTATCATATTCTCATGGTTTTAATATTGTTGAAGAAGGAATGAAAATCCGTGAAGACCTTACTGTGATTATGGTAGCTCCAAAATCACCCGGTTCAGAGGTTCGTGCTGAATACTTGCGTGGATTTGGGGTACCCACTTTAATTGCTGTACACCGCGAAAACGATCCTAACGGCGATGGTTTGGAGATTGCCAAAGCATACTGTGCCGGTACAGGTGGTCATAAAGCTGGTGTATTGCGTTCATCGTTTGTTGCCGAGGTGAAATCTGACCTAATGGGTGAGCAAACTATTCTTTGTGGTGTGCTTCAAACCGGGTCAATCCTGAGTTTTGACAAAATGATTGAAAAAGGCATTGAACCTTCTTATGCAGCAAAACTGGTCCAGTATGGCTGGGAAACCGTTACCGAAGCCTTGAAATGGGGCGGTATCACCAATATGATGGACCGTTTGAGCAATCCGGCTAAAGTTGAAGCTACAAAATTGGCCGACGAATTGAAGACAATCATGCGCCCACTGTACGAAAAACACATGGATGACATTATGAGTGGTGCTTTCTCGTCAACCATGATGGAAGACTGGAAAAATGACGATAAAGACTTACTCAGGTGGCGTGCTGCTACTGGTGAAACCGGATTTGAAAAAACACAGGCCGGTGACATGAAAATCAGCGAGCAGGAATATTTTGATAACGGGGTTTTACTTGTTGCTTTTGTAAAAGCTGGTGTAGAGTTGGCTTACGAAGTAATGACCGAGACCGGTATTAAAGGAGAATCGGCATATTACGAGTCGTTGCATGAAACGCCACTTATTGCCAACACAATTGCCCGTAAAAAATTATTTGAAATGAACCGCATTATTTCTGATACTGCCGAGTATGGATGTTACTTGTTCGATCATGCTGCTCGTCCGTTATTGTCCGATTTTATGACGAAAATTGATGTGGATGTAATTGGAAAGAATTTCAATGAAGGTAAATCGGCCCATGTTGATAACAAAGAGCTTATTGAAGTGAATAAAGAAATTCGCGGGCACGATGTTGAAATAGTAGGGACAAAATTACGTGAAACAATGGCTGCTATGAAAGCGATTGTTGAAGAATAATACTTTTTTGGGTTTTAATTATAAAAAGGGCTGTGCCGTTTTTCGGTACAGCCCTTTGCATAAGTTATTGTATTATAATTAAATGATAAGCTTGTACCCTTTTCCGTGTACATTAATAATTTCAACAGAAGGATCTTCTTTTAGGTGCTTACGGAGTTTAGTTATGTAAACGTCCATGCTCCTGGCATTAAAATAATTGTCATCAATCCAGATGGCTTTTAATGCATAATTTCTTTCTAAAACCTTGTTGGCATTTGTAGCCAGTAAGCGCAATAGTTCCGATTCTTTTGTAGTTAGCTTTATTTCGTTGTTATCGATAATAAGCAATTGTTTTCGTGAGTCGAAAGTATATTTGCCAATCTGAAATACCGACTGGTCATTACGCTGGTTGTCGCTCGACATTCTTCGCAATATGGCTTCAATCCGGAATATAAGCTCTTCCATGCTGAAGGGTTTTGTCATGTAATCGTCGGCACCCAACTTAAATCCTTCAAGCACATCTTCTTTCAAATTTTTAGCTGTCAGGAATATGATGGGGATGTCGGCATTAACCATGCGGATATCTTTTGCCAGTGAAAATCCGTCTTTTTTGGGCATCATTATATCGAGCAGGCAAAGCTGGTATTGATTGCGCATAAATCCGTGGTATGCTGTTTCTCCATCAGGGAACAGGTCGGTTTCATAACCTTTTGCAACAAGGTACTCTTTAAGGAGTAACCCTAAATTTTCGTCATCTTCGGCAAGAAGAATTTTAATCTTATTATCCATCTTTTATTCTTTTATAGGAAAATAAATTTTGAATTTGGTTCCTTTATTTGGTGTGCTTTCTACTTTTATAAAACCTTTGTGGGCTTCAACAATTTTTGAAACATAATGCAGACCTAAGCCGAATCCCTTCACATCGTGTACATTACCGGTAGGTACCCGGTAAAATCGTTCAAAAATTTGTTTCTGGTGTTCACGTGCTATGCCTATGCCATTATCTTGTACTGTTAAAGCTATAAGCCCTTTTTTGTTGTATGTTGTAACTTTAATCTCGGGGGATTCTTTACTATATTTTACAGCATTGTCGAGCAAGTTAAACAAAACATTTGTGATATGCACCTGATCTCCATAAATATTGTCATTTGTTGCTTCTTTTTTTACCGAAATATTTCCGTTTACCGA
This sequence comes from Bacteroidales bacterium, assembly GCA_041694375.1. Taxonomy (GTDB): domain Bacteria; phylum Bacteroidota; class Bacteroidia; order Bacteroidales; family Prolixibacteraceae; genus Roseimarinus. The sequence continues at coordinate 16,685 of JASMTI010000132.1, forward strand.
CTGTACCCTGATTTCAAAATTCTGTACAACAGTGTTGACAATATCGTGAAGTTCAATGTTTTTAAATTTTAGTTTAAGCCTGCCTTCGTTGAACACCGCCATTTGCAGCACTTTTTCAACCTGGTGGCTTAAGCGTTTGGTTTCATCGTATATTACACCGGTAATCCGCTCAAGTGTTGATTGTGCCGGGGCAACAGTGTTGTCGCGCAACATTTGTGAGGCGAGCGAGATGGTTGATATTGGTGTTTTCAGTTCGTGGGTCATGTTGTTGATAAAATCATTTTTCACCATCGAAAGTTTCTTTTGGCGCAGGATAATGATAATGGTGTAGGTAAAAATCCCAATTATGAGGAGTACCAATATGGCGGTAGGGACAACCATGATGCCGGTTTCTTTAAGGAATTTTTTTTGTTCATGGGGGAAATAAACTTTCAGGTAATTGGGCTTTGGCGAACCAATATCGTTGGTGTAAAGCAGTACCTGGTGTTCTTTCTTGCGGTTGTCTTTATAATTTTCCGATTGCAATATGGTTTTCTCTTTACCCCTGTTGTATGATTTTACTACAAATTCGTAATCTAAATCGATTCCACTGCTCGACAATTCATTTTTTAATGACTCAACTAAAATGTTTTTGTTGATGCGTTCTTCAATTGGGCGGTTTGCTAATTCTAACTGGTATTGTATATTGCGGGTAAATACGTTTCTGTCTTCAAAACTTTTGTAAAAACGTTCGCGTTCCCACTGGTTTAGCTCAGCCAGGGCTTCAAAAGCACGTGGGTCCTGAGGTGGCGTTTTTATAACAGTGTCACTTTCCTGGACCGATGCTTTGGCCCTGATGTTTCCCTGCTCGTCCTGCTCCATGTTTATGGAGAAGTTTATTTGTTTATGGCTGATAATGCCGCTGTTTCCGGGTACAGTTGTTTGGAGCCCGAGTTGCTCAAGCGCCCTTTTTTGTTCCGAAAGTATGAATTGGCGGGTTTCTTCCTCTTCCAGTTCTGTCGATACTTGTATCAGGCATCGCTTCACGAGCTGATCAAATTGTTCTTCCTTTATTTGTGCTGCTTTGTTGATGAGGTTCATCTGCACAAAAATCAGCAATGTAAGAACAACCGACATTACTACAATCAATATGTTAATCATCCTCTTACCCATAGTGAACAAAGATATAACAATGATTTTCGTTTTTTATTTGCTTAACATTATTTAACCGCCGGTAAATATTTTTTAACCGCATTGTATGTCTATTATTTTAGAACCCTCTTTTGTTGAAAATCATGTAACCCATGTTTACCGAGAAAAACCATTTCTGACCGGGTTTATCGTAGTAATTTACTTCAACGCTTAAGGGGCCAAATCGGGTTTGCATGACCAAGCCTGTCATCCCCATAACGTGAAATTCGGGAAATAATTTACCCGATAGTTTTGCTGTTTTATCTTCGTCAACAACCTGAATGCTTTGAATGGGGAAGAATCCATGTAGTTCGGTCCTGAAATGAAGGTTTTGCGATATGTTAAAAATAAATTTACTGCCGGCACCAAAGAACTGATTTGAGCGGTTTTGTTCAAGGTACAATGACTTACTGTTTGGGGTTGGGTTAAATGACGGTGCACTTAATGCCGACGAGGTGTAATTGCTGAAAAGTGTATTGTTATTGATGGTTGCCTGTGCTAAAAGTCCTATCGTAAATAAATCATTTAACGGATAATATTGGTCAAAAAAAGCATTGATTTGAAAATAATTATGTCTTTGTGTCATTTTTTCATCAATGGGTGCAGTAGTGCCCGGTATAAATTCTTCTTTGCCGGTGATGTATTTGACTGAAAAAAGCTTGCGTCCCCCTTCTGTGTGGTATTGTTTATAATCGTAATTTTTTTTGTCTATTCTGAGATGGGCTGAATACCCGTTAAAAATTGTTTTATCAAGTTCATCTTCAAAATTGAACAAGTTTAACTGGTTGTATTGATCGTTCGACCTGGACCAGCTAATGCCAAAATCGACAATACCGTTTTTACTAAAAGGTGTGCCAACCTGTATAAGGGCATTTTGTTCGTTTTGTTGAATGTTAGATGCTTTTATATCGGTGAATATTAATTCGGTACTCGTGGCAGAATAATCCCATAAATTTAAGGTGTAATACCCCGAAACATAAAATGGGGTGCGGGTAGGTGAATCAATACGGCCCCCGGCTTTAAATGAGTTGTAAAACCTCCCGAAAAACAAGTTGGAGGATAAATTAAATGCGCTGTTTTTGAATATTTTATAATTACCTTCAATGAACCCAAACGTGTTGGCACGTGTTGATAAGTGACCACCAAATTTGACATCAAATGGTTTGCTGGGCTCAACTTTCAGGTGTAGATCGAAATAGCCGGTTTGCTTGTTGTAGTAAGCCAGGGGTTGAATCGATTTTATTTGTTCATCGGCTACGAGTTTGTAGTATGATTCCCGCAGCTCTTCAAGATTAATCACTCTCTCGTTGTTTTTAATCGATTGAATTATATAGCGTCGTTGAGCATTGTCTTTTACACCTTCAACCTGGATGTTGTTAAATAAAAATTCAGGCTTTTTATTGTTGAATTCACGGCGCTTTTCCTGCACCTCTGATTTCGGTACTCTGCGATGTACAACACTTTCAATGGTGTCGATAGCTGCCAGCCCTGTTTCAATGCCTTTACTGTTAATGTAATTAGCTTTGGGGAAATCAAGCAATCCAACTTCGTTAAGCTTGGTCTCAAGTGTAAACCCTAACGAATCAGGTATTTCATAATTCGTTTCTTGTGTTACCATGGTTTCGATCTGGCTGAAAATATCGTCGGGGTCGGGTTTCTCTCCCATGTTGGTTACTTTATGGCCAATGATAATATCGGGGTTAAAATCTTCGTGCATTACATCCCAGGGGAAATTGTTTACAATACCTCCATCGAAAAGTAGCATTCCGTCTTTTTCTACTGGTTTGTACATAAGTGGGAAAGTCATAGAGGCCCTGATAGCCAGCCCTAAATCGCCATCTTCATGAATAACGGCTTTGTTTTCATATATGTCGGTCGAGACACTCCTGAAGGGGACAAATAACTGGTTAAAATCACGATTGCAGGCAGCTGTGGTTTGGGCTGTGATTTGCATAAATGCAAAATCCATTTGTCTTTCGGGGATCAAATTAGTTGGCAATAGCAACTTGAGGCCATCTTCTTTTTGTGAAATGTCGAGCGAGAGCATATCGGGGTTCTCGTCTTTTTTCTTAAAATAGTACAAATCATCCTTGTCCATTTTCCCGGTTGACCATAGCATGAATTCATCCGAATTGAACAGTTCAATCATTTCTTCGGGCGACATGCCCGAAGCATAAAGCCCGGCAACAATGGCGCCTATTGATGTCCCTGCAATATAGTCGATCGGTATGCCGTGGTCTTCCAATACTTTGATTACACCAATGTGGGCTACTCCTTTGGCACCGCCACCACTAAGTACTAAACCTACTTTTTGACTACTAGCCTGAATTGATATTAAAAGTATGAATATGAATAATAGTATCTTCTTCATTATTTTATTGTTCAATTTTTTGATTTAACGATTGAAAGCCTTCACCCAGAATTTCGCTGGTGTCCATCACCGTGATAAAAGCATTCGGGTCGATAGAGTGTATGAATTGTTCAAGTATAACAATCTCCCTACGACTAACAACGGTATAAATAATTTGTTTATTGTCATCGGTGTACATGCCTTTGCCGCTTATGTATGTCCCGCCACGTTCAAGGTCGTTCAAAATTTTCTCTTTAATTTTTTCATGTTTATCCGATATGATGAATAGTGCTTTATGATAGTTGCTTCCTTCAAGTGTGTAATCGATTGCTTTCCCTGTAATGTAAATTACCAGCCACGAGTATAGTGGGATGGTCCAGTCCTGAAATGCAATTAAACCGGATAATACAATAACCGAATCGACATAAATGAGCAATTGCCCGAGTTGCATATTAGTGTATTTTGCTAAAATCATGGCTACAATATCAGAGCCGCCCGATGTTGCCCTCGATTTAAATATTAAACCAAGCCCGATTCCAATCAGCACACCCCCAAATATACACGATAATAAAACATCATCTACCAACGGAAGGTTTGCATTAGGCCTGAGGTAAGTAATTGTATCCATAAATACCGATGTAATTACAAATCCCATAATGGTTTTGACACCAAACCTGGGTCCCAAAATTTTAATGCCCGCCCATGTGAGTGGAATGTTGAGTATAAGCCCCATTAAACCAATGGGTATGCCTTCGGGCCAAAAATGGAAGGTCCCGGTGGTTAAATGGTGAATAACAATGGCAATACCATATACGCCGCCGGGAACAATCTTATGTGGGGTGATGAAATAAACAAACCCAACAGCTAAAATAAATGCTCCAGCCGTGATAAAAGCATAGTCTTTTATCCAGCGTTTCGTGAATTTTTTTTCCTTCGGTAAAAATGCCATTTTGAATCTTTATACCTATGATTTTTAAAAGGCTCTAATTTAACTTTAAATAGAATAAATATAAAGAACATTTGATAATTATTTTGTGTATCTAAAAATGTAGATAAGTGTATCTGTTAAGTTATTTTGAAGGTTCGAATAATTTCACAAAATATTTGAAAATGTGTTTTGTGACATTCAATTCTATTGTATCTTTGCCGACTGTTAAAAAAATAAATAAACCGTTACTTTATGAAACCAATCAATTTTGTAACCCCCGAAGAAGCTGTAAAAGTTATTAAAACCGGAGACCGCGTGCATTTAAGCGGAGTTGCCGTAACACCTCATACATTAATAAAACCAATGGTGGAACGAGGACGCAGGGGCGAGATTAAAGATGTCACTATCCAACATATCCATATCGAGGGACAAGTTGATTTTGCCAACCCGGAATTTGAGGGTATTTTTAATTCTGAACAGTTTTTTGTGGGCGGGAACATGCGCAAGCAAACACAGGCCGGTTATGCCGATTATATTCCGGTGTTTTTAAGTGAAACACAAAAGCTGATTCGAGAAGGGTACCTTAATGTAAATGTAGCAATGATTATGTGTTCGGTCCCCGACAAGCATGGATTTGTTTCACTGGGTACATCAGTTGATTCAACCCTGGCTGCTATTGAAAATGCCGATGTTGTTATTGCTGCTGTTAACCCTAACGTGCCACGTGCATGGGGTGATGCAATGATTCAAACCGACGACATTGACATTTTTGTTGAAGATGACTCTCCATTATATACTCACGATATGGGTACGTTGTCGGATGTAGAAGTTCAGATTGGAAAGAATGTGGCAAGTTTGGTTGACGATGGAGCCTGTCTTCAAATGGGTATCGGAGGTATACCAAATGCCGTGTTGGCACAGTTGGGCAACCATAAAGATTTGGGGGTTCATACCGAAATGTTTGCTGATGGTATATTGCCGTTAGTAGAGAAAGGTATTGTAAACGGACGCCGGAAAACTATTGATAAAGGTAAAATGGTAGCCTCTTTCCTTATGGGATCAAAAGAATTATACGAATTTATTGATGACAACCCAATGGTTGCCATGATGGATGTGGCACATACAAATAATGTACACATGATACGTAAAAACGATAAAGTAACGGCAATTAACTCTGCTCTGGCAATTGATTTAACCGGTCAGGTTTGTGCCGATTCAATCGGGATCAAGCATTATTCTGGTGTAGGCGGCCAAATTGATTTTATCCGCGGTGCGGGTCACTCCAAGGGGGGGAAACCTATTATTGCGTTACCTTCGGTAACAGGTAAAGGTGTTTCAAAAATATGCCCAACATTAATTGAAGGTTCGGGTGTAGTTAGCACCCGTGCCAATATGCACTGGGTGGTAACCGAATACGGAGTTGTTAACTTATACGGAAAACCTTTACAGGAACGCGCCAGGTTGCTGATTTCAATTGCGCACCCTGATCATAGGGAGTCCTTAGACCAAGCCGCATTCGAACGTTTTGGCTCTCATTACAGATTTGTAACATCATAAATGAAAAACATATATTTAACAGGCAGGGTAACTCCCTGCCTGTTTTGGTTTAAAGCTGTTAAATTTCAGTTGATAGTATTATAAATAACTGTACATTTGCCAATATTTATATTTATCAATTAAAATATCAATTAATCATGAATATTTCACATATAGAACACATTGGTATAGCTGTTCGCGACCTCGATGAGGCAATTTCATATTATCAGGATAAACTGGGGTTGGAATGCTATGCCGTAGAAGAAGTAGCCGACCAGAAAGTGAAAACTGCTTTCTTTAAAGTTGGTGACACGAAAATTGAATTATTGGAATCGACAGATCCGGAAGGACCAATCGGGAAATTTGTTGAGAAAAAAGGACCCGGTGTCCATCATCTCGCGTTCGCGGTTCCGAATGTTGATAAAGCACTCAGTGATGCTGAAAGCAACGGTGTTCAGCTTATCGATAAGCAAAAACGTAAAGGTGCCGAAGGTTTAAGTATCGGTTTCCTGCACCCTAAATCAACCTTAGGGGTGTTAACTGAGTTTTGTGGCGACGAATAAATAAACCTTACCAGTTACAATTATAATAATGGACAATAAAAGTAAAATAAAAAAGTTGATTGACCTTCGCAACGAAGCTAAGCTCGGTGGTGGTCAAAAAAGAATCGACAAACAACACGAACAGGGTAAATTAACAGCCCGCGAACGTATCGAAACGTTGTTAGACGATGGTAGTTTTGAAGAGTTAGACATGTTTGTTACACACCGTTGCAGCAACTTTGGTCTTGAAAAGACTAAATATAAAGGCGATGGTGTTGTTACCGGCCATGGTACCATTGACGGACGTATTGTTTATGTATTTGCACAAGACTTTACCGTTTGGGGAGGTTCATTGTCGGAAACAATGGCCGAAAAAATTTGTAAAGTGATGGATATGGCCATGAAAGTTGGTGCTCCGGTTATTGGGGTGAACGACTCGGGTGGTGCACGTATCCAGGAAGGCGTTAACTCATTGTCGGGTTATGCCGAAATTTTTGAACGTAACATTTTAGCATCAGGAGTGATCCCTCAAATTTCAGCAATTTTCGGGCCTTGTGCCGGGGGTGCTGTTTATTCTCCCGCGCTTACCGACTTTATCATGATGACCGAAAACACTTCTTACATGTTTGTTACCGGCCCAAAAGTGGTAAAAACAGTAACCGGCGAAGATATTACGGTTAAAGACCTTGGTGGTGCTGATGTGCATGCTTCTAAATCGGGTGTTTCACATTTCAAAGTTGAAAATGAAGAAGAAGGTATCCTGCTCATCCGTAAGTTGTTGAGCTACCTCCCGCAGAATAATCTTGAAGAGCCGCCATTGGTTGAAACACACGATCCGATTGACAGGATGGAAGATGCCCTGAACGAACTGGTTCCTGATAATCCAAACCTTCCGTACGATATTAAGGATGTCATCCATTTAATTGTTGACGATGCTGAATTTCTCGAAGTGCACCGCAATTATGCCCGTAACATTGTTGTTGGTTTCAGCCGTTTCGATGGCCAGAGTGTTGGTATTATTGCTAACCAGCCTAACTTCCTTGCCGGGGTACTCGACTGTAACGCATCACGTAAGGCTGCACGCTTTGTACGCTTTTGCGATGCATTTAATATTCCTGTTCTTACCCTGGTTGATGTGCCCGGGTTTTTACCCGGCTCTGGTCAAGAGTATGCAGGCATTATCAACGAAGGCGCAAAACTGATGTTTGCCTACGGCGAGGCTACTGTGCCTAAGGTAACCGTTACACTCCGCAAATCGTATGGTGGTGCACACGATGTGATGAGTTGTAAGCAACTTCGTGGTGACTTTAACTACGCGTGGCCAAATGCACAAATTGCCGTTATGGGCGCTAAAGGTGCAATTGAAGTACTCGAAGGCCGTAACATCGCGAAAATTGAAGATGAAGCTGAAAAACTAGAATACATCCTTAAGAAAACTGATGAGTATGAAGAGGCATTTGCCAATCCGTACCAGGCAGCATCTTATGGTTATATCGATGATGTAATTGAACCACGTAATACCCGTTTCCGTATTATCAGGGCTCTTCAAAGCCTGCAAACCAAGCGTTTGACAAATCCGATGAAGAAACACAGTAATATTCCATTATAGAACTTATCGTTATGACAATATTAGAAGTTACAAGTCAAACATGGACCATTACTTTAGTAGGCTGGAGTATCGTTTTCTTTGCATTGGTGTTGTTGATTTTTGTTTTTACAAACGTACCGCGGTTATTGAAAATTAATTTTTCACGGGAAAATAAAAAAACCGGTAATGCTGACTCTGTTTCAAAAACAGGTAAAACAGATAATCAATACATCAGTGGTGGCGATACTGCTGCTATTGCAATGGCCATTCATTTATTTTTTGAAGAACAACATGACGAAGAGAGTAACGTAATTACCATTAAGCGTATTCAAAGGCGTTATTCCCCATGGAGTTCGAAAATTTACGGAATGAGAAATTTTCCTAATTAAATTTAAAAATGAAAAAGTATAAATTTACCATACAAGGCAACGAATACGATGTCAGAATTAAAGATTTTGAAGACAAGGTTGCCCAAATTGAAGTGAACGGAACTGAATATGAGGTTGAAGTTCAGCACGAAGTAAAACAATCGAAAACTCCACGTTTGGTCCGTAAACCGGTTGCACAAAAGCCGGGTGAAGGCGAAATTGCCAAATCGTCGGGTGGTGGTACCATTAAGGTTGAAGCACCACTACCAGGTAGCATTTTCAAAATTCTGGTTAAAGAAGGCGATACCATTAAAAAAGGTGATACGCTTTTGGTTATGGAAGCCATGAAAATGGAAAACAATGTTTTGGCCGAAAAAGACGGAGTTGTTAGTTCAATTAAAGTAAAAGAAGGCGATGCCGTACTTCAGGGCGATCTCCTCATTGAAATGTAACAGTATGGAAAACAAGTATAGAAAAAGTATAGTAGCGCTGGCCGCTGTTGTTATCTTGCTTACGCTCCAAGCTGTTTTTGGATGGGTAGATGCATGGGCTGCAGTAGCACCCGGGGCTGATGCCGCAGCCTCGTCAGGGGCACAAGGCGGAGCGCTTGAAGGATTAAGAACGTTTTGGAATTTTACCGGGTTTGCAAACTTTGAATTTTCAAACCTGATTATGATTGTGGTGGGGTTGTTCTTTATTTTCCTCGCCATTAAATACGACTATGAACCGCTATTGCTGGTGCCTATTGGTACCGGTATTCTCTTGGGAAATATTCCTTTTGTTGATGGATATCAGGTAGGTATATACGAAAAGGGGTCTGTTATGAACTACCTGTATTTCGGGGTGAAGCAGGGGATTTACCCGCCGCTTATATTCCTTGGAATAGGTGCTATGACCGATTTCTCATCGTTGATTTCGAACCCAAAGTTGATGTTGCTGGGGGCTGCTGCGCAAATTGGTATTTTTGCCACTTTCCTTGGTGCAACGGCCTTAGGCTTTGCACCTAACGAAGCGGGTGCCATTGGTATCATTGGCGGTGCCGATGGACCAACCGCGATTTTCCTGTCGGCAAAACTTGCACCTCACCTCATGGGGGCTATTGCCATTGCAGCTTATTCGTACATGGCACTGGTGCCGGTTATACAACCTCCAATTATCAGGATGATTGTGCCGAAAAAGGAACGGAAAATAAGGATGAAGCCGCCACGCGCAGTTTCTAAAGTTGAAAAAATCATGTTCCCGATTATTGGTTTGTTATTAACGCTTTTCATAGCGCCTACAGCACTGCCCCTTTTGGGTATGTTGTTCTTTGGAAATATTCTTAAGGAATCGGGCGTAACCGAGCGTTTAGCTGATACGGCCCGTAATTCGCTTATCAATATTATTACCATTTTACTTGGTGTTACCGTAGGGGCATCAACACAGGCAAATGTTTTCCTTACTGTTGATTCTCTGAAAATTTTCGGATTGGGTGCTTTGTCGTTTATGGTGGCCACAGCCGGAGGTTTGATATTTGCACGCATCATGAACTTGTTCCTGAAAGGGGATAATAAGATTAACCCTATGATTGGGGCTGCCGGTGTATCGGCCGTGCCCGATAGTGCAAGGGTGGTCCAACAGGAAGGTATTAAATACGATACCAGCAACCACTTGCTGATGCATGCTATGGCACCTAATGTTTCAGGTGTGATTGGGTCAGCTGTTGGAGCCGGTATTTTGTTAAGCTTCTTGCTTCAATAAAGAATAATTAGCATTTTTATAAAAAAAATGGGCAGTGGTTGAATCTACTGCCCTTTTTTTTCATTTTAGTATGAATTAAAGATATGCAACTCTGTAATGTTGTATAATTGAGTTTTGGCAACCCATCGTAAACAATAGGAAGCAATTGAATACAGTTGAAAACAATTGCTTTCCATTGCTTTCTATAGCTTTTAATTGCTTTCATGCTGAATAGGATATGCATAAAGTATGAATTTCATCTTGCCTGAAATAAAATCTCGTCGAGCACTCGTTCTTTACTTCTTCTTCTTCTTTGGCTGTTCTTCGACCAGCCCCATTTGTTGAAGCTCTTTATTGATTTGGTTCCGGTATTCGGGTTTGTACCAAAAAAAGAATTTGCGCTGTTCCAATTTTTCGTGTTTGGTGCGGGCCGTGTAAACAGGTTCCAGCGTGTAAGGGTGCACCCCCGAATAATAAATTACCGTGGCAACGGTCATTGGGGTCGGGGTGAAATCCTGTACCTGTTCAAGTTTAAAATCCATGGCCTTGGTTTCGAGCATTAGCTTGGCCATGTCTTTTTTTTGGCTTCCCGGGTGGCTCGAAATAAAGTAGGGGATAAGTTGTTGCCTGAGCCCTGCCTTTTTGTTTTCTTCATTAAAAAATTTGTACAGTTTTTTAAACAGTCCGAACGAAGGTTTCCTCATTATTTTCAAAACATTATCGCTGGTGTGTTCGGGTGCTACCTTTAACCTCCCTGAAACATGGTTGTGGATTACGCTCCGCATATATTCAAGGTTTTGGGGCGTATCTTGCCCCTTTGAAAAAATAAGGTCGTAACGGATACCACTGCCAATAAATGCTTTTTTGATTTGTGGGTGTTGGTTTGCTATTTCATATATTTCGGATAATGCAAGGTGCGAGGTGTCGAGGTTTTTACAAATATTGGGGTCGATGCATGAAGGCCTCTTGCATTTTTTGCAAATCTCGAGGTCTTTGCCCTGCATTTTGTACATGTTGGCCGAGGGACCGCCAATATCGCTGATATAACCTTTAAAGTCGGGCATTTTAACAATTTCGTCAAGCTCTTTTTTTATTGATCCTTTTGAGCGGCTTGTGATAAATTTACCCTGGTGTGCCGATATGGTACAAAAAGCACATCCGCCAAAGCAACCCCGGTGTATGTTAACCGAATGGCGTATCATTTCGTAAGCCGGTATGCGCTTGTTTTTATAACGGGGGTGGGGCAGTCGGGTATAAGGGAGGTCGTATACCTTGTCAATCTCCTTTGTTGTCATGGGCGGGTTTTGGGGGTTGACAACCAGCCACCGGTCGTGAACTTTTTGTATGAGCCTTGAGCCAGTCCACCGGTTCGATTCTTCTTCGACATGTTTAAAATTTTTGGCATATTTTATCTTGTCTTTAAGGCATTCGGCATGACTGAAAAGTGTGGTTGTAAGTGTTGGATCGTCATTTAAACAAGGCTTTTCAACCTGAAGCCAGGCAGTTTGTGGTATGTTTTTTATTTCGTTAATGCTTTTGCCGTTCCTGAGTTGCTGTACCAAATCGACAAGTGGCTTTTCGCCCATGCCATATATCAGCAAATCGGCTTTTGTGTCGTACAAAATCGAAGGTTTGAGCTGGTCGCCCCAGTAGTCGTAATGCGTAACACGACGCAACGATGCTTCAATGCCACCAATCACAACCGGCACATCGGGATAAAGATTTTTGAGGATGTTGCTGTAAACAATCGTGGCATAATCGGGGCGCATATCGGCACGGCCGTCGGGGGTATAAGCATCATTCGAACGTAAGCGCCTGTTGGCAGTGTAGTGATTGACCATACTGTCCATACAACCCGCTGATACGGCAAAAAACATATTGGGCTTCCCGAGTTTTTTAAAATCGCGCAAATCGTCGCGCCAATTGGGTTGCGGTACAATGGCAACTTTTAGCCCTTCGGCCTCAAGTACACGGCCAATCACTGCCGGTCCAAACGAAGGGTGGTCGACATAGGCATCGCCACTAAACAGTATCACGTCGATGCTGTCCCAGCCGCGTGCTTTTACTTCTTTGGCCGATATGGGCAGCCATTTTTTGATATGGTGCTTTGATTGTTTCTCCACAAAGAAAATTTTTGCAAAGATACAAAACGGGCATGAACTTTTTTAACCAAAAATTCAACAAATGAAATTGTTGAAAAGTGCTCAAGTGGGGCAAAATGATTTTTCTTTTAATTTGAATTTCTCAAAATTAGTAATATTTATCCTTCCGAGATTGCTTCTGTTTTAACCGAAAATGGCACAGAGCTTAAAAATGATTTACGACAGACATATGGCATCACTGCAACTTATTCGGCTGTAATTAATAAAAAAATGCAGGCTCAGGTTGTCTATAATTTAACGTATCAGTCCGGATTGCTTTCAACCCCTTTTCACAGGGTATATTTTGACACCACTGGAACTAATATTCCAATAATTGAAGACAATCCGGTTTTTGGAAATGTAAAACGGCACCCTTTTGTTAATAAAGATATTGAGAGGCTACCTTCAGAGAAATATAAACATGCTTTAGCCGGACGCTTTAATTATCACATCTCTAATTGGTTTGTTTTGAGGACTTTTTATCGCTATTATTTTGATACTTTTGGTATTGATTCACATACATTTTCATTTGAAATACCGATAAAGCCAACACGGTTTTTAACCTTTTATCCGTTTTACAGGTTTCATCTTCAAACGGCAAGTTCTTTTTTTAAGCCATTTTTACAGCACAATCAGCATGATCGATATTATACATCAGATTACGACTTGTCCGGTTTTACGGCGCATAAAATTGGCCTGGGGGTTATTTATTCTCCTCCCGAAGGTATTGTAAGCTTTAGGAATATTCCGTTTAGAAACCGTACGAGTGCTTTTGAGGCATTATTTCTTCGGTATGCTCGTTATTATAGGTCGGACGAACTTAGTGCCTTTATTGTTAGTAGTGGTGTTCGTTTTTCATTTTAAAAAATTAATTAGGTTATGATAAAAAAAAATTGACTGCTTTATTAGTGTTTCTACTTGTAGATTATCAGATGATTGAAATGGATGGTGTTTCAGTGGAAGTTTTTTTGCCATTAAAAGGCATGTCCATTGGTTTTGGTGCAATAGGAAAAGGTTATGCTGCCAATATGGCTAAACGTGTAATGGTTGATGCCGGTGCCATTGGTGGCTTTGTGAATGCTTCAGGCGATATCCTTTTTTGGGGGGAGAATAAGCACAATGAACCATGGAAAGTCGCCATTGCCTCTCCCTTAAAAGATAATGAAATGATAGGTGATATACTGGTTAATGATTTAGCTGTAGTGACCTCTGGAAATTACGAAAAAAACGTTGAGATTGGAGGCAAGCTCTATTCCCATATAATTGATCCCAAAACCGGCTATCCTGTTGAAGAGGCTATATCGGTGACAATTGTTGGTCCCGATGCAGAAATTGCTGATGCTTTAGCTACGGCGGTTTCGGTTTTGGGAGTAAAAGATGGGATAAAACTCATCAATAAAATAAAATACTTTGAGGGATTGATTATTGATGAAAACTTGGTAATGCATAAATCTGAACATTTTGAGATTCAGAATTAAGAAAAAAGACTGCCCCTTAAGACAGCCTTTTATCTTGTTGTGTAGAAACTATGTACTATGGGTTAATAAAGATTTACTTTTCGAAAATTGTTCCTTTTGAATGCACATTGGTAACAGCCCGTCCCGATGGGTCGGCATTGTTTTGGAATGCTTCATCCCAGGCTAAAGCTTCGGCGGTACTACAGGCAATTGACGGCACCGATGGGGCACATGCGGCAGCCTGGTCGCTTGGGAAGTGCTCACTGAATATCTGGCGGTACATGTATTCCTCTTTCGAGCGGGGTGTGTTGACCGGGAAGCGGTATTTTGCATTTTCCATCATTTCGTCGCTTACCTGTTCGCCGGCAATTTTTTTCAGGGTGTCGATCCAGCCGTAGCCCACACCGTCTGAAAATTGTTCTTTTTGCCTCCATGCAACACTTTCGGGCAAAATATCCTCGAAGGCTTTACGTACCACCCATTTTTCAATTTTCCCGTCCGAAGCCATTTTGTCTTTCGGGTTGATGCGCATGGCAATGTCTAAAAATTCTTTGTCGAGAAAAGGCACACGGCCTTCAACACCCCAGGCTGCGAGTGATTTATTGGCACGCAGGCAATCATATTTGTTTAGCTTGCTAACTTTCCTGAGCGATTCTTTGTGAAATTCTTCGGCATTGGGTGCTTTGTGGAAATACAGGTAACCACCAAACATTTCGTCGGCACCTTCGCCGGTAAGTACCATTTTTATGCCCATCGATTTAATTACACGGGCAATCATGTACATGGGTGTTGAAGCACGCACGGTAGTTACATCGAAGGTTTCAATGTGGTATATCACATCTTTAATGGCATCGAGGCCTTCCTGTATGGTGTAATGAATTTCGTGGTGCACGGTGCCAATTTCATCAGCTACTGTACGGGCTGCTGCCAGGTCGGGCGAGCCTTCCAAACCAATAACAAACGAGTGGAGCTGTGGCCACCAGGCATCTTTCTGGTCACCTTCTTCAATGCGTTTTGATGAAAATCTTTTTGCCAGCGCAGAAGTAATGGATGAATCGAGTCCGCCTGAAAGAAGTACCCCATAAGGTACATCACTCATTAATTGGCGATGTACAGCATCTTCAAGACCTTTTTTGAGTTCGTCGATACTTGTTTCGTTATTTTTTATGTTCTCGTAGTCCATCCAGTCGCGGGTCCACCATTTTTTTATCTCACCATCTTTACTGTAAAGGTAGCTTGCCGGCGGAAATTCCTCAATTTTGGTGCAATATCCTTCAAGGGCTTTAAGCTCTGAGCCTACATAAAAGTTGCCAAACTTATCCCAGCCCATGTATAGCGGGATAATACCAATATGGTCGCGGCCAATCAAGTAAGCATCCTCCTCTTCGTCGTACAGGCAGAAGGCGAAAATACCGTTGAGGTCATCCATGAACTTCTCTTTCTTTTGCTTGTATAAAGCCAGAATAACTTCGCAGTCCGATTCGGTCTGGTATTCGTAAATACCCGAAGTGCTTTCCCTTATTTCGCGGTGGTTGTATATCTCACCGTTAACCCCCAGTATATGTTTTTTATCTTTACTGTACAGGGGTTGCCCGCCCGATGCAGGGTCAACAATAGACAAACGCTCATGGGCGATTAAGGCTTTTTCGCCACAGTATATGCCCGACCAGTCGGGACCACGGTGCCTGAGTTTTTTCGACTGTTCCAACACTTGTTGTCGAAGGCTTTGTGCCTCTACCTTTAAATCAAATACACCAACAATTCCACACATATTTCTATTTTTTTATGATTATCCTATTAAAAGTCTTCAAATATGTTGCAATATTAACCAAAAAGACAAATAAAACAAGGAATATATTTCAAAATATCACAAATAAGTAGAAAATATTAACTTTTGTACAATTAAATCGTGATTTTTTATCAAAGAGTAGTGTTATATAATTTTTTTTGGGTTTTGTTTTATATTTGACGGTGTATTTGAATATGGTTATTTTTCATTATGGAAATACTCCAAGTCGTTTAACTTATCGGCAGGTGTGCTTGTTACTATTTAAAAGGAACCAAAAAAATGTGGATAAAACTTGGCATATTGCTTACTGGTTTTGCCTATGCAGGGTTGTTGCCCTACTTTATACAGAAAGCGGCAAAACATGTTCATTTGGATATGAATGTTCAAACACTGAGTTTTTTGAGTAATAAAAAGCTATATGGCGAAAAGTATAAGAAAGCATACAAACATTTACTCTTTATTACGGCCATTTTGAATTATTTTTTCTTTTGGCTATTGAGTGAATTTTACTACCTGGGGGCGTACGAACAATATTGGCGCTATGTTGATTACAGTTTTGCCTTTTTAACATTACTGGCTTTTGTGCCGCACAATATCAACCCATACAGTTTTAAGCACCTGAAAGAATCGGTGCAGCGTTTCATCCATAATTTTCTTGCCGGTCTTGTTTTTCTGGTCATACCTGCATTAATCATCCAGTTTCAATTGGTAGTATTGCACGAGATGTACGTGCAAGGGGTCATTGGGATTTTTATTGTTTCAATAACCATACTCCTTACCATTTGGTCGATAATAGCCAATGGGTTGAACGGCGTATCCGAAATGATTTTTATTATAGGCGTAAGTGTGTGGAGTATTTTTACCACGGTAATAACGATGTTGAGATAGGGGAGGCGATTTTTTACTTTCATCATAGAAAAACAGCCGTTCGTCAAAAAATATGATAATAGTGAATTATAGTTTGTTGCATTTTTATGTAATTAATTATGATGCTTTACAATGCTTTCGCTTAATTTTTTGTCATTTTTAAATGCACAAACAACTCTATGAATACCACCAAGCAAAAAACAAAGACCAGTTTTATCCTGAATCGACATTGCAGGATTTAAATATTGAGCATGTTTTTGAAAGTCTTTTAATGCGGTTGTTTTTACAATATAAAATCAAGAAGGTTTTCGGGGTTAACGGTCGAAACTGATGCATTTTCGTAGGTAGATGAAAACAATCTTTCGCTTTTTGATCGCGACTTGCCCCATTTCATTTCGTAGCCAAACAAATTTCCACCAAGCTCTTCTACATAATCAATTTCCTTTTGGTCGTAAGTTCTCCAGAAAAAGCTGTTTGCCCGCTCACGTAAGTAATGATTGCGCTTCATTCTTTCCGAAATGCAATAGTTCTCCCATAATTTTCCAGTATCATCGCGTTGGTTTAATGGGTTGTAGTTTGATATTAGCGCGTTTCGTATTCCATTATCCCAAAAATAATATCGCGGCGATTTCGTGTATTCTTTCCGAAGATTACGGCTGAATCCGTTAAGTGAAAATATTACATACATTTTTTCAAGCAGCTCAAGGTAACGCTGAACTGTTTTATTATCGGCATTCAAAGCCCTGCCCAACTCACTAAAAGAAACTTCGTTGCCAATCTGAAAAGCAATAAGCCGTAAAAGGTTCAACACAAAGAGTGCCCCTTTCATGTTTTCTGTAAAAAGTAAATCTTTTAGCAGATATCCCTCACGAATGCTATTCAAAACATCCATCTTTTCGCTGTCTTTACCCGACAAATATACCTGTGGATACATTCCAAAAATCAATTTTTGCTCAAGGTTGGTTTTAACTTTCAGATAATCTTCGTTTAGTTCCATTTGAGCAAAAGGAAAAAGGTTGAAAAAAGTACTTCGCCCGGTTAATGGTTCTCCTGTATGTGTTTTTAAATCGAAAGCCGATGAACCTGTAACAAAGACAGTCAATTTAGGATGCGAATCGACTAATAGTTTTAGGTTTGCTCCAATGTTTGGAATCATTTGCGCCTCGTCAATAAATAACATATTGTAACCCGTTACAAAACGCTCAAGCAAACTTAAACGACTACTCGATAGTATTTCTGCCACATCGAGATTGTCGCCCTGTGCCATAAGTATATTTTTTTGAGGTAAAAATGATTTCACTTTTTCCATTAAAAAAGTTTTGCCAACTCTTCTTGCTCCCAAAAGAACAACAACATGCCCGGGCTTAAGTGCATCCAGAATTATTTGCTCCATTGAACGGGTTATATTCTTAGCATTCATTCTTTTATCCTTGTTTTATTTTGTGTAAAGTTAATAAAAAGAATTATAATGACTCCTTAAATTATCACAAATACAAGGATGACAATCCTTGTATTTATTAAAATACAGGGAGTTCAATACTGCTATTGCTGTTACTTTGGCGTATTTTGGCTTTGAAATTGTAATGACGATGAAAAACGAGCAAGTGTTTATCAATCTCAAAATACCATAAAATTTATTAAATCATTTTTTGAGTGGCGTGCCTTCCTTTATATTTGTTTAAATATTATTAAAAACTTAGTATATGAAACCCCTCTTATTTCTTATTTTGCTTGTGCTTTTACGAACGACAGCAGGCTTTTCGCAGGATTATTTCGTGATAGAAAATTCCGTTCGTTGTGAACAAACACAAAAAACCATCCCGTATGTTTCAGTTGGTATTAAAGGAACATCGATTGGGACCATGACCGATGTGGATGGCCGTTTTTTGCTCAATAAATTGCCCAATACCTTTAAAGCCGACAGTTTGTACTTTTCGCATGTGTCATTTCGAGATACATCAATAGCGATTGCCGATTTATCTGCAACTGGAATCATTCTCTCACCCCGCGATATTATGCTTGGTGATGTTGATGTTTCGCCCTTTGGCAAATCACAAAACGTAGATGCTTTGGTTTTAATGAAAAAATCATTGGAAAGAATAAGGGAAAACTATCATCCCGAATTTCAAAATTATGTGGGCAGGTATCAATTTGTAACTACCGACGAAATAAATGGCGATACTGTACGCCGTTCAATAGGGAAGACCAATGTTTGTTTGCCATCGTTGGTTTGTTCCCGTAAAGAAAAAGTACATTTTGACTCGCTGTATTTAGATGTTGATAAACGTGAAGAATCGTTAAGCCAATACCTTGAATCGGAAATGGAACGCAGTATGTGTATGCCATTTCCATACGATTTGCAAAACATGCTCATTAATTATGGGCGTATGGCCATTGAAAGCAGCTTTCCATTTACCAGGCAAAACCTCAAAGATTACTCCTTTTCGATTTCCGATAACCTGCAACTCGATAATGAACCGGTAGTGCAAGTGGCATTTTCGCCATTTGAAAAAGGACGTAGAAAATATTTTGGCAATATCTATCTTGCCCTGAGCGATTATGCGATCAAAAAAATTGAAATGCACCTGCTGCGAGACGAGCGGAATGTTGCCCAGACAATCGGCTTGGTGTTTTCATTTGGCTTCGATACCTATAATTTGACACATTCAATTTACGATGTAGATGTTGAACTTACATATAAACGTACTGCCAATGGAAAGCTTATTTCCGATAAAATAACATGCCGTGCGGCTTATAATGTTACCGGAAACGATACGATTAACAGTAACCGCTATATTTCATCTTTTGAGCTCGATGATTTTGAATACCGCCAACTTGAAGGGGCAGTTGCCCTAACCGGTGAAGACGAAAAACCACGGATCAACAAACGGTTAATGCGCAGACTCAAAAGGTATATCAAAAAAATTGGGGATCCTGAATTGTTAGAAGAGCTGGAGAAAGGGGAGTAGGAGATTAAAGTTTAGAAGTATATTAGATAGCACCAACACACATAATTTTATGTTGATGCTATCCAATAGTGATATAATTATTCCCTGATTTTTACCTTTTAATGAGCTTAATCAACCCGGTTTTTAAACCACTTTCAATCTGTAGAATGTAAAAACCACTGTTGAGTCCGTTTGTTTCAATTGTTTTTTGGTGATTGAAAACGCCTTTACGTAATACCTGTCCTGAAGTGTTCATCAATTGATATGTACCGTTGTCTGTTGCAATGTTTGAACGAATTGTAATGTTGTTGTTAAACGGATTGGGATAAACATTAAACCTGTTATGCTTGCTTATTTCATCAACATCTGATGATTCGTCAGCTGATTCATACATTTCTACATTATCAATGAAAACACAGTTTGGATTGTTGCCAATGTAAAACTTTAAAGTGGCGGTAGGGTCATCAACCGATGAGGTAAATTCAAAGCTAAATTCTTGTGATTCTGTGGTTAAAGAAACTTCTTCTTCAAAATAGGTGGTATATGAGTCTCCGTCCTGCTGAATGGCTACACTCATGGTTCTGTTTTCGGCTGCTTTTGCCATGAATGAAATTGAATACTTTTTATCACTACTGATCGGTGTGAGCTGGCGCAACTGAATATGCCAATGACTTGTGCCGGCATTTTCAGGGCAAATACGAAGTGCATTGTTGCCCGACATTTCGGCATCGGTTACTACCTCCATATTGCTTGAAGCTCCTTCGTTGTTTTGCATGTTCCAACCGGTTGTGTTTAGGTCAAATTCGCCATTGCTGATCATATTGCTGTCTTCTTCAATTTCTTCACCTTGAAAAGGATATCCAACATCGGGCAGGCTTTCCATGTACTCTTCAAGCCATACAAGTGCCGATCTTTTTGTGCCGTTTTGATTGATGATTCCGGTGCCTTCGCGCCATGTTGAGCCTTCAACATAGCCCCAAAGTGTCATCCCGCCAACAGCCGGATGTTCCCAGAACACGGGAAAAACATTTTTGTATGACCTTAATTGGTTTTCTTCTGAAGCAGGATCCCCGGTTATGTCTAACTCGGTAACATAAACAGGTACACCACTAGAGGCCATAAGGTCAATACGTTCTTTTAATGTTTCTGTTTGGTTCCACATTACATCAACATTGAATGTATGGGCCTGCGTGCCAAACCCATCAATTAAGCCCCTGTCGCGCAGAACCTTAACTACATCGAGCATTTCATGTATGCCGTCGGGGTTGTTTTCAAGCTCAAAATCGTTCATTATCAACTTTGAATTTGGAAAATAATGGCGGGCTTTTTCAAACAACCAAATCACCCAGTCGTAGCCGGTTTCGCCTGCACCACCTAAACCTTCCCTGAAATAAGGGGTGCCGGCAGCATGTTCCTGATCGTTCCATGTGTTCAGGTGCATATTCTCATTTAAAACATCAATTTGATCCATATAAGGGTACCGGTCTGCTATTGCAGCCATGTATTCTTCAATTTCGGCCTGGAATTCCGCAGGTTCAAGGTTCTCGATCCATTGCGGGTACTGGCTTCCCCATGCAATGGCGTGGTAGCGGAACATTAAGTGATTGTCCGCTGCAACACTGTAAATGCCATCAGCCTGCCACCAGTTCATTTGATCCCTGGTTCCTTCGATACTGCCCCATTTGTGGGCGTTCTCGGATGTTACGCCATTCCAGTATTCCAGGTAATCAGAACGAACGTTCTGCGATGCTAAAATATTACCAAGGTATTTACCTTTTCCTGCACTCATTCCAACACTAATAACCGGTTCTTGCCCCACGGTAAACAATACACCGGCCGAGGTAAAAGTACCTCCTGCATTATCGGTGGCGCGGGCTGTAATTCGGTATTCGCCTTCCTGAACATTCGTCAGGATATATGAATAAGTATGATTATTGTGTTCGCTTGTTTCGTTTACAAGATCCCCATCAATAAAAAATTCAACCTTTTCAACTGTTCCATCTTCTAATGTGCCCCCAATATCGGTTGAATATACATTAATGGTAACGTCAGCCCCTGCTTGAAAATATGCGTTGCTGTGCGGGGCCGTTATCACAGCTGAAGGTAAAGTGTTTGAAGCGCTTGCTGTAAGCGCATTACCAGTACTAATTAAAACCCATAGCATGAATGCTAAAAACGTTGAAAATTGTTTCATAGAGTTATTATTGTTAGAATTTACACTTCATCAAACTCAAAAAGCCTGACAAAATAAGGTTAACATTAGTAATGCTGTTTATTTACTTTCGATAAAGCAGAACAGAACAGACAATAACAGTTACAAATATAGCAGAATCAGGTTATGAACAAAAACAGGAAGGTGTTTTTGATTTATTTTTAGGTATATGTTAAAAAAATGCTTTTTCAAAAAAGCTGATGGAAAAATTGCTTTATGGGATTAACACAAATTGGATATCGGTTTTTATACCCAACGTTCAGATTAAATTTGTAATAATTATATGCCGGCCGTGACACAAAGAACACAAAATATAAAAGCAAGCAGATAGAAATGCGCGTTCACATTAAAATTCTGCTTGCTTTTAAGGTTTATGCCTCTTGACCATCAACTCATCGCCCATGACCCATGACCCATGACTATAATTTGGCATGTGTGCCATCGCAATAAGGTTTGTTATTGCTGTGTTTACACTGGCACAGGTAGTAAGTTTTTTCTTCGGTAACTTCAAACGGGAGGGGTGTAAATTCAGTTCCTTGATGTGAGCCGTCACAAAAAGGTTGGTTTTTACTTTGTCCACATGCACACCAGAAATATTTTCCGGGCTTTAGGTTTACTGCTGCTGGTTTTTTGTCTGCAATTTTTGGTTCAGCCATAATTATCTTCTTTAAATGTTAAAAGTGTAATATAATGTTTTATTCTGGTTTATTCAACTCCCGGCTCGAATAGAACCGTTCTAAAAAAGAGCCGTCGTTTACTTCCTTCGATAACGATTCGATGGTTTTTTGGGGTACGTCGTATATGTCGAGAATGATTAATCCGTCAAGGCAGTTGTTGAAATTGGGGTCGACATTAAAAGCCAGTATTTTGGCGTTAAGGCTCAGGTATTTTTTGAGTAAAACCGGTATCCCGTTGTTGACCCGGTCAATGTCGCCAATAATTTTATCAAACTTGTTCAGGTCGTTGCCGGCATTCTCCAACAACAGGTTAATGTCTTCATTTTCGCTGATAAACCGGTAGCTCTTGAGCGGCTTAATATATTTAGCGAGTTTTTTATCAAAATAATTTTCGGTAATAAACCGGATAATGCTGTCTTTCGATACCGGAGAATAATTGTTGCTGATACTCACCGGGCCTATCAGGTAGCGGTATTCAGGGTTTTTAAGCAAAAAATACAAAATGCCCTTCCATAGCATAAATAACGGAAGCGGTTTGCGTTGGTATTCAGGGATTACAAACGAACGGCCCAGTTCAATTGATTGGTCGAGAACAGGTTTCATGGCACTTTTTATCCGAAAAAGGCTGCTAATGTAAAAGCCATGTATGCCAAACAATTGTAATATATCGTGCCCCGTGCCCAACCGGTAGGCACCAACAATACATTGCTCATCATTATCCCAAATAAACATGTGGTTGTAATACAGGTCGTATTCATCAATGTCGATGGAACGGTTGGTGCCTTCTCCAACGGCGCGAAAGGTAATTTCGCGCAATCTTCCAATCTCATTCAGGATGTTGGGTATCAATTTTGAAGGGGCACAGTAAACGGTGTAGTTTTTTATGGTAAATAGCTTGTAGTTTTCTTCAATATTGTCAATTTCGGTTACTAGTGTTTCTTTGCTTGTTGGTGTGGTTATTTCTTCCTGGTTTTCTTTTTTGCCAAATGGACGTTTTTTAAAAAATTTATGGATATCAATGTCTTCGTAGGCCCCCAGGATATATGTTTTGGCCCTTAAAAAGCGGCCTAACTGATAGATGTCGGTGAACTCATTGATTTCATTTTTGCGTATTAATGAGCCAATTCTGATGCTGATATCTTTTCTTTTTTTGTGAAAAAGTTCCGAGGGCAGTTTTGCCATTTTAAGCCTGGGGTTTATTTTGCCCAAAATATGAAATATGCGTGAATTGGTGCCACTGAAATAAATAGGGATAACCGGCACATCGGCTTTTTTAATCAACCTGATTACCGACGATTGCCATTCTTTATCAACAACATTGTAGAATTGGTCATAACCCGATACTTCTCCGGCAGGGAATATGCCTACAGCGTTACCATTTTGCAGGTGTGTGAGGGTTTTGTCCTTTCCTGCCATGCTGTTTGTCTCTTCTTCAAAGGGGTTGGCCGTTAAGAAAAATTGTTGTAAGGGTTCAATTTTTTGCAAAAATGAATTGGCCAGGATTTTGAAATCGGGACGGATTTTAGTGATGATCTTAATCAATAAAATTCCATCAAGGCCGCCGTATGGGTGGTTCGATACAATGATGAAAGGACCCTTCTCCGGTATTTTTTTTAATTGCGATTCATCAAAATTGTAATTAATCTCAAGTGTGTTTATGAGTTTGTCGATAAAACCAATACCTTCTTCTTTTGATAATTCGGTATATAGTTTGTTTACTTTGCGCAGGCGCATCAGGTGCATGATGAAACGGGCAAAAGCCTCACCGCCAAAGTATCGCATCCGTGGTTTAACCTGAAAAAAATCATTTGGATTGAATAGTTCCATGAATAAAGGCTTATAACTATTGTTTGTGATAATTGTGCTGCTCAATTTACAATTATTTATGCTAAATAAAAAGCCTGTCAATATTTTAGTTTTTGAACATTTCCGTGCAAAATTCGGGTCGTTTCTTAAGAAATGAAACCAAAAACCCACTTATTTCTAATTTTTATAAGAAAAATAGCATTTTGTCTTTTATCTGATTTTGATTTTTGATTTTTATTTCTACATTTGTTCCCAACAAAAAATAATTATGACACAACTTATCAACATAGCTATTCTTATTGTACTCGTCGTGGAGGTCATTTCGATGAAGTGAGAATGGTTTGTTGTATATAAAAAATTGATATCATAAGACCATTCTCAAATCGAGGATGGTTTTTTTTTATCACAAATTGAAAGCAGAAATTATTTTCTTGATTATACGATTATTAAAAAACCTTTTAAGGAATAAAAATACAAATAAAATGAGCAAACTAAGAAGTGCAACAACAACACAAGGCCGACGAATGGCAGGAGCACGTGCTTTATGGCGTGCCAACGGGATGACAAATGAACAAATGAAAAAACCAATTATCGCGGTTGTCAATTCATTTACACAAATGGTTCCCGGTCATGCACATCTGCATGAAGTAGGCCAGCAGCTAAAAAAACGTATTGAAAAATCGGGTTGTTTTGCCCCTGAGTTTAACACCATTGCCATTGACGATGGAATTGCCATGGGGCATGGTGGTATGCTTTATTCCCTGCCATCGCGTGATTTAATTGCCGATAGTGTTGAATACATGTGCAATGCACATCAAGTTGATGCCATGGTTTGTATTTCGAACTGCGATAAAATTACGCCCGGGATGCTCATGGCAGCCATGCGGTTAAACATTCCTGCAATATTTGTGTCGGGAGGGCCAATGGAGGCTGGTAAAGTTGATGAAAAAGCACTCGACCTGGTTGATGCCATGGTACTATCAGTTGACGACGAGATTGATGACAACTATGTACAGCGGGTAGAAGAAAATGCGTGCCCTACTTGCGGTTCTTGCTCGGGGCTGTTTACTGCGAACTCGATGAACAGCCTGGCCGAGGCTATTGGGCTGGCACTTCCGGGCAATGGGTCAATTGTGGCCACGCATGCCAAACGTAACGAGTTATTTGATGATGCAGCCGAACTCATTGTAAAAATGACCGAAGAATACTATTTTAACGATAACGATAAAGTGTTGCCACGCTCTATTGCCACGCGCGAAGCGTTTATGAACGCCATGACCCTCGACATTGGAATGGGCGGGAGCACCAACACCATTTTGCACCTGCTGTCGATTGCCAATGAAGCACAGGTTGATTTTACCATGAAGGATATTGATGAACTTTCGCGCAAAATGCCTAACATTTGCAAAGTTGCGCCAAGCTCGCAATACCATATGGAAGATGTGAACCGTGCAGGTGGTATTTTGGGCATCATGGGCGAACTTGACCGTGCGGGATTGATCGATGCTTCAACATACCGGGTTGATATGATGACCCTTTCAGAGGCACTTGATGCGTACGATATTATGCGCCCAACTGTCACCGATAAAGCTAAGCTACGCTATCTGGCAGCTCCCGGTTATCGTCCTAACTTAATATTTGGTTCTCAGGAAAACTATTTCAGGGAACTTGATACCGACCGTGAAAATGGTTGCATACGAAGTATCGATAATGCATATAACAAAGAAGGGGGATTGGCCGTTCTGTTTGGCAATATTGCCAGCGACGGCTGTATAGTCAAAACGGCCGGTGTTGATCCTTCGGTTTACCAGTTTGAAGGAACAGCAAAGGTTTTCCATTCGCAGGAAGCTGCCGTTAATGGTATCCTTGGCGACGAAGTACAAGCCGGCGATGTGGTATTTATCTTGTACGAAGGGCCCAAAGGAGGCCCGGGAATGCAGGAAATGCTTTATCCAACATCGTACATTAAAGCAGTTAAGCTCGATAAAGCTTGTGCTCTGGTAACCGACGGGCGTTTCTCCGGCGGAACATCAGGACTGTCGATCGGGCATGCTTCACCCGAAGCGGCAGGAGGAGGCAATATTGCACTTGTCCGCAATGGCGACCCGATTGAAATTAACATACCGGCCCGTAAAATTAATGTATTAATTAGCGACGAAGAATTGAGTAAGCGTCGTGCTGAAGAAGAAGCAAAAGGAGAAAATGCTTTTAAACCTGATCGCGAACGCCTTGTTAGCAAAGCGCTTAAAGCTTATGCCAGCATGGTTTCGTCGGCCGATAAAGGCGCAATCCGCATGATTGATTAATAAACTTGACAATTTTAAAAAAGTAAAAATATGGCTGAAAAAATTAAAGGATCAGAAGCCCTCATACGAACACTTATCGAAGAGGGGGTTGAAACAATATTCGGGTATCCCGGCGGGGCGATTATGCCGGTTTACGATGCCTTGTACCATCATCGCAATAAGGTAAACCACGTACTTACCCGTCATGAACAGGGCGCTGTACATGCAGCCCAAGGGTATTCACGCACAACGGGTAAAGTAGGGGTTTGCTTTGCAACCTCAGGTCCCGGGGCAACCAATTTATTAACCGGCATTGCCGATGCCATGATCGATTCAACACCATTGGTTTGCATTACCGGACAGGTTGCATCGCCACTGCTTGGTACCGATGCTTTCCAGGAATCGGATATCGTGGGCATGAGTATGCCGGTAACCAAATGGAACTTTCAAATAACCTCGGCTGAGGAAATCCCCGAGGTAATGGCTAAAGCATTTCATATTGCACGTACCGGCAGACCAGGCCCTGTGCTGATTGATTTTGCTAAAGATGCACAATTTGCCGAGTTTGACTTCGAATATCAAAAGTGTGATAAAATTCGAAGCTATGTTCCATATAAACCTATAGACAATGCACAAGTTGAGGAAGCTGCCAAAGCTATCAACAAGGCTAAAAAACCTTTCCTTTTAATAGGGCAGGGGGTTGTGTTGTCTCAAGCCGAAGATGAGCTGATTGAACTGATTGAAAAGGCCGGTATTCCTGCAGCCTGGACATTGCTTGGGAATTCTGCATTGCCGTCGAACCACCGCTTGAATGTTGGTATGCTGGGCATGCACGGTAATTATGGGCCTAACTTGCTTACCAATGAATGTGATTTGTTAATTGCCGTGGGAATGCGTTTTGACGACCGTGTGACCGGTAATCTTTCGAAATACGCCAAACAAGCCGACATAATTCATGTTGAAGTTGACCCCGCTGAGATAAATAAAATTGTTGACACCAAATACCCGGTGATTGGCGATGCCAAAAAGGTATTACAAAAATTAATGCCACTGGTTGAAAAGAATGAGCATCCCGAATGGCTTAAAAAATTTAAAGATTGTTACGATATCGAGTACAAGAAAGTTATCGAACGCGATATTTATCGTAACAACGGCAAAATATCGATGGGCGAAGTAGTGCGGATGGTTTCTGAAAAAACCGAAGGCAACGCTGTTTGTGTTACCGACGTTGGCCAGCACCAAATGATTGCTGCCCGCTACTTTAAATTTAACCAAACAAAAAGTGTGGTTACATCAGGCGGGCTCGGTACCATGGGGTTTGGACTACCGGCAGCCGTTGGCGCACAGGTTGGACGCCCCGACCGTACCGTGGTTACTTTTATTGGCGACGGCGGTTTTCAAATGACCATGCAGGAGCTTGGTACCATTGCACAGGAAAAAATCCCGGTAAAAATAGTTATCCTGAACAATAATTTCCTGGGTATGGTACGCCAGTGGCAGGAGCTGTTTTTCGAGAGCCGGTATTCGTTCACCGAACTGCAAAACCCTGATTTTGTCCATCTGTCAGGAGCATTCGGCATCCCCTCAAAACGAATTGAAAAAGGTGCCGACCTCGAAGCTGCCATTGCTGAGATGATAGACACCGAAGGACCATACCTGCTTGAGGTGCATGTTGAAAAAGAAGACAATGTTTTTCCAATGGTGGCAACAGGCGCCAGTGTTTCAGAAATTATGCTCGAAGCACCTGCGAAAAAATAAGTAATATAGAGATATGTTTTGATGATGAGTTATTTTGTCTCGAACCTTATGTCTCAAATCTAAAATCTAATAATGATGAAACAAGAATATATCATATCGGCATACACCGAAAACCATATCGGGATGCTGAACCGGATAACCATCATTTTTACCCGGCGAAAAGTAAATATCGAAAGTTTAACAGTTTCAGAATCTGCCATAAAAGGTATCAGTAAGTTTACCATTGTAATAAACTCAACGCCCGAGCAAGCAGCCAAAATTGTTAAGCAAATTGAAAAACAGGTAGAAGTGCTTAAAGCTTTTTACAATACCAACGATGAAATGATTTTTCAGGAAATAGCGCTTTACAAAGTATCAACCAAAGCCCTTACTGCCGGAAATAAAATTGAATCGCTGGTACGTAAGCACAATGCCCGCATTCTCGAAATCACCGATGAGTATACTGTAATCGAAAAAACAGGTCATAACGACGAAACACAACTATTTTTCGAAGAACTGAATGAATTTAAAGTTATGCAGTTTATCCGTTCGGGCCGGATAGCCATCACCCGCTCACCTGTAGAGCGCTTGTCAAACTTTTTGGCCGAGCGCGAAAAGATACTCTCATCGATTGATGTGAATTGACAGATAATCAATTGAAATAAAATAGATTGCTGTCTGCTTTTGCAGGCAGCAATTTTTATTTGAAACCTTTTTGTTCCCTTATTTTTCTTTTTTCTATCTACCCGTCAGCTAAAGCAGACGGCAATTCATATGTCAGCCTTTAAGTTCTGTCTGTAGCTAATTTTCATCATCGGGACCTCGGTTGATGAAAAATAAAGAAGAATCAACATGCTATCTTGATATGAATTGCAGTTCGGCTTCAGCCAACTGAATAAAGATTGAAATTAATTCATATCCCAGTAATCAATTTTTTTCAATATTATTTTCATCATCGGGGCCTCGGTTGATGAAAAATAGAGAAGAATCAACATGCTGTCTTGATATGAATTGCCGTTCGGCTTTAGCCAACGGACAAGGATTTAATTCAATTCAAATTTCAACAGTTGATAATTTATAACTTTCCATCCCCGGAGCCTCGGTTGATGAAAAATAGAGAAGAATCAACATGCTATCTTGATATGAATTGCAGTTCGGCTTCAGCCAACTGAATAAAGATTGAAATTAATTCATATCCCAGTAATCAAGTTTTGTCCATATTATTTTCATCTTCGGAGCCTCAATTGATGAAAAATATAGAAGAATCAACATGCTGTCTTGATATGGATTGCAGTTCGGCTTCAGCCAACTGAAGAAAGATTAAAATTAATTCATATCCCAGTAATCAAGTTTTGTCCATATTATTTTCATCATCGGGGCCTCGGTTGATGAAAAATAGAGAAGAATCTGGGTATTTCGGTGTAATTGTGCCACTTATTTCGGTGATGATGTGCCACAAAAAAAGAACGATTTCCTGACCAAAATTATTAATTTATTTGAGATTTTTTCATTTTGTTTTTCCTTAATGATTCACCGGTCAATTCAATCCG
>JASMTI010000133.1:0-10187 GCA_041694375.1 Bacteroidales bacterium
TGAAACTTTTAAGGCATAAATGCCGGGCTTGCATGATCGCACATCAACTACAGCCGACTTCTCATTTGAATGTTGCCCCCTGACAACTTGCCCATGTGTATTGATAAGCGAAATCTGAACTCCCTCATGGTCGAAACCTTTTATTTCTATATTCAGTACATCGCTAACCGGATTGGGAAATGAATTAATGTTTTTGTCAGATAATTCACTTACGCTGTTTGGTTCCTGACGCTCATAACCACCCTCGTAGGCGCCCAGGTCAGGGGCTTCGCCTTCAAAATCCCAACCAATATCGGTCCCCATATCCAGGGCTTTACTGTCTTCGCTTAAGCGGAGGAAATACAATTCGGGAAGTGAGCCATCTTCCTGTCGGGGTCCGCGCACGCCTGTAGTATCAAGGCTTGCAAAATCGTCAGCACTTACATTAATGATGTTCCAGCTGTTGGTGATTTCTTCGTTTGTCGAGGCCATATCAACCCCACCATCGTATGATATGTTGTTGACCAGGCGGTGTGTGCCCGAACTTGGGTTTTCGCTTAACCTGTAATTTGCCACATGGTTGTCATATGATGTACAGTGTATGATTTCGTTGCCTGCCATATTGTGGTTTTGGTCGAAGCCTTTGCCGCGGTTGCTAAACGCTACACAGCGGACCAGCTTGTGCGGTCCCTGATAGTAATCGCCACCAAGCTTGAAGCCATTCCCGTCGCCATTAAAGCCGGAGACATCCCAAAGGTTAAAACCATTGGCAAAAGCCTGGCAGTTTTCGAGATAAATTGAAGGCTGTGCCTGCCAGAAATCCCATCCATCGTCGGAGTTGCCCCAGGCACGGCATCCGATAAAGCGGTTACCGGGTCCCAGGTCGAACTTGGCGGCATAGCCGTCGGCATTTTCACCATTATTGCCGGGATCGTAATTGAGGTACGAATCGCAGTTGAGGATGAGGTTATGTGAAGCACCGCCCGAGAGTTGTATTCCTGAGTCGCCGTTTTTGTAGGTGTTGCACAATTCAATGATGTTGTAGTGCCCTTCGGTGTATATCCCATTATCGCCGGCATTGGTAACATCGATCCCCCGAAGGTGGATATAGTTGCCATCAATTTCAATACCTCGGTCGTTGCTGTTGATAAAGTTAAACACCACTTTTTCATTTTGATAAGCGCTGATGGTCACATATTTGTCAGCACTTCCGTTGGCACGCAATTTTATCTCCCTGATGGAGCGGTAAGTACCATCGCGCAAATAAACCGTATCGCCTGCCAGTACCTTGTCCATCGCCGCTGTAATGGTCTGGAACGGTTCGTCTTTTGTGCCGGGGTTGCTGTTATTGCCATCGGGCGATACAAAGTAAACCGATGGTACAGCTTTGAAAATTACTTCCCGGTCGCTCGTGAAAGTATTGCCGGCCGCATTAACCGCTTCTACCTGCCAGTAATATGTGGCATCGGGCAGCGAATCGACTTCAAAAGCTGTATGAACTGTTTCGCCTAACACATCGTTTTCATCAAAAGTGGCATCTTCGCTAAAATAGACTTTGTACGATGTGGCATTGTCGGCACCCAGCCATGAAATGACAAAATTACCATCCACTACCTGACCGTCAAAGGGTAGAAGCCGGCTTACTGTACGCGGTTTTATCGTTTCGGGGTCGGTGCGCTGTAATAAAAAGCGGTCGATTACCGGCAGTTCTTCTGAAGATGGTGCTGCCAGTTCAATGGTATTTTCACCCTTTTCAATAAAGGTTGTGAACACCTGCTCGTGCCAGCCTTCAAACTGGTCAACCGGCATAAAAGCAATATTGGTTTCGTTTTCATTAATACGAACAACAGCATTTTGCACATTACCGTTATTTAGTGTTTTATAACGAATTTTGAAATTAAAATAACTGGCCGAATCGTTATCAAAAACAAAATTGAGTGTACCCCCTTTATCGGTTGGTTCGGTATAAGCCGTTCCGGTGTAACCATCAATGGCAGTATTCACGGCCATGTTAGTCAGCTCGCTTTCTTCGGCTTCAAAAATATATGAAGAGCCATCGTCGGCAGCTTCGAGGACAAAGTCGATATAGTCTATGCGGCCCCATTCACCGGTTTGCCGTTTGGTATGCAGTTCGATGGTATGTCCCGATTGCAGTGCGATGCCCTGAAATTCCTTTACCACGAAGGCGTCATTTTTCGGTACCTGATTGCCTTCCCATGTGCCGATTTCACTTCCGTCAACAACAAATTTGTACGGACTAATTCCGTCACCTTCATCGAGGTAGGCAATTTGCACCGTGTACATTCCCGACTGTAAAGCGAAAGTTGTTTTGGCAATACTAAAATGCTCATCCGATGCAGCACGTAGTACTTTAAAATGAGAAGCCCCGGCTTTATTTTCAATTTCAAAATCGCCAATATCTTCAAACTCTTCGGCTTCAATTCTTTCAACTTCATTTTGTGCCCAGGCAGCATAAAATGAAAACATAAAAACTAAAACACTTACGATCAGTCGGTTCATGTTTAATACTTCCTTTTAAAATTTGATAAACTTTTATTTCGAAATTGTGATGGTTGTAAAAAAGATCCGGCAGGTTTTTTATAACCCGCCGGATCAATCAATTACTTCTTGATAAATCGGAAAGCTTCAGCTTTGTTTGCTGGTTTTACAAAGTAAACGCCACGCTGCAACGAGCTGATGTTTACCGCCTGGTTGTTGGTCACATGATTGGCCGACAATTCTTTTTTTCCGGTTATGGAATAAATCGTGTAATTGGCAGCTTCTTTCAATCCGTTTTCGATATAAATAACATTGTTTGCAATGCTTGGATAAACCTTGAACGAAGCTTCTTTGAGGTCGGCTACCGAAACAGGGCCGTTTGCCCAGCGTGGGTCACCAACCAAAGTCCCATCTGCACTCATAAAGTTAAGGTCTGACCCATCGGGTATTTCAAAGTTCCCGTTTTCAGGATCAACAAATGGCACCTCCATTACGAAGTTGTAGTTGTCCATGTCGAAATCGGTTGTTTCGTATGATCCACTTTCAACAATGAAATCATTACTCATAACCGAGAACTGGAATTCATTATATTTGATGCGGTTACCTTCACCATCATCAATTCGCCATCCGTTAACACTTACATCTTCTGAAACCCTTGTTTTACCGAGAATACAATTTGTAATAATTAAGGACGCTTCGGTGTTCGATTGGATATCAAAGAGGTACTGGTCGCTTTTGCCACCGCCCCAAAGGTAGAATGTGCAATGGTCGAGGGTGACCTCGCATGGATAATCTTCCATGTCTTTCAGGTCGATAATTTTGTTTGTAACATTGAAAAAGGTACAATTAGTTATCGAAAACTCATCAAAAGTGATGCGTGATTTCATGCGGAACGGACCATAGTCGCCGCCGCCACGGAAATCTTCAAAAATACAATTATCGAAAGCAATTTTCTTAGCATAGTATGCATCACGGTCGCCACGTACAGCCGATCGGTTCAGGTGGCGTATGATACAGTCGTTCACAATAATATCGCCATATTCCATTGATTCGCCGGCAATAAGGTTGATAAAGTAGTCGCCGGTAAGGTTTTCGCCATCGGCAACGGTTACTTCGCCACTAACAGAATCGAGTGCAGCGCCCGACCATATGATACCCTCAATGGTAAGGCTAATGCCGTTGGCCGGCACATCAATTTGTTTAATGTGCACGCGGGTGTCGTTTATGCCACCATTGTTCTTAATGGTCATCGATTTGGTAACTTCAATGTTATCATACGATGCTTTGTGGACACCGGGCATAATGAGGAGTGTCCCACCTTCTTCCACTTCATGGATCTTTGTGATAATGTCGTCTCCAACATTTACCACTACTTCGTTTTGGGCATTTAACATGCCTAACGATAATAAAATGAGTAATGTAAATGTGTAAAAAGTTTTCATAATCAATAATTTTTAAGTTTCTGGTTAATCTTTATTTGTTTATTAGTATCCGTAATCGTTTGACAGATTCGGGTTCGTGTCGATTATACTTTGATGGATTGGCAGCAATTCTTTGCGGTTGGGTTCAAAGTACGCTGCAATATCGTTGATGTATTCTTCGGTAAGGTTGTCGGCCCATGTGGTAACGAATGGCCATTCGAGGCTGTCGCGCTGGGCAATATCAACCGAGTCGATCACGTAATCGAAGTTGAGCATTTCAAAATCGGCCCCGTTTTGCCGCCAAACAATGTCGCGCGGCAAGTTCTCGTAAGGGGGTTCACCGTTAAACATTTTGGTGAGTTCGTTGCGCATTTCGGTTAGTTTTGTGTCGAGCAGGTTCCAGCGAATGAGGTCGTATTTACGCAGGCCTTCGCCTCCAAACTCCCATGCACGTTCGTTTACAATGGTATTGAAGAAGCCTTCGTAATCCGTTGGGATTTCAGGCATTTGATCAAGGTTACCTTTATATGCCCGTTCTTGTACCGAGCGTACAATGTCAATGCATTCCTGTGTGGGGCCGTTGTTAATTTCGTTCACGGCTTCAGCGTACATAAGCAATACATCGGTATAGCGCAAAACCGGCCAGTTGATGCCGGTAAATTTATCGGTACCGCTTTGTGGCGGGGTCATCCATTCGCGCCGCCACTTAGCAATTACCATGTTGTCGATTGACTGCAACAGTCGGTCGTTGTTTTCATCAATTTCGTAAAGAACAATTGTATGGTCACGGCGTAAATCGCCTTCGTTGAACGAGTAGAAGTAATTTGGCAGGGCATAAAAACCCGGGTTGCATTTACCGTATTTTGAGTCCTGGTGTACTTCAGTGCCCATGTAATATCCCAGCTCGCCGCTGGTATATTGGCCAAGGCCAACTTCAAACATTACCTCGCCATACTCGGTGTCGAGTTTATGTTCGCACATCATCCTGAAAATGTTTTCATAGTCGGGGTTCATCATGTGCTCGCCACTTTCAATTACATCTTTGCACTTGTCGCGTGCAAGTTTGTAATATTCGAGATAATCATCGCGGCGTTGCATGCCCCCTTCTTTTCTGAGTGAATAACCGCCGTGTGCAAGTGCAATGCGTGCCAGCAAGCCTTTTACAGCACCTTTGGTAAAGCGTTCCTCAGGGTCGAGCCCTGAACGCCATGGCACCATCTCTTCCGCCACTTTCAGGTCTTCGATAATGTGGTTATAAATGGTATCGCGGTTGGTTTTGGGTAAATTAAAATTATCGCCTGCTTCCGACGGTTCAGTTTTAAAGGGCACATCGCCCCAGTTGCGGATTAATTCGGAATAAAACCAGGCCCTTAGCGCCAGGGCTTCGCCGTACATGCGGTCCATTTGCTTGATTTCCTCTTCAGTTCCCGAAGAATAAACTTCACTTTCGGGGATATTGGCAATGCAGATGTTTGCCCTTTCGATGGCAACATAAAGGTTGCGCCACGGTTTTTCAATTTCGCTGTTCCCCGAATTGGCCGCGTACTTAGCAATACCACGCCGGCCGTTGTCCAGTTCGCCCGAGCATTTGGCAATATCGGTGTCTACCGTATAATACATATTCAGCCGCTTTGAGTAACCTTCGTCGCGGGTCATAAGCTGGTAAACGCCCAGGATAACCTTTTCGGTATACTCAGGCGTGGAGAATACATTTTCGTTGGCAAACAACGATACCGGCTCGTACTCAAAATAGTCCTGGCACGAAAAGGTGAACAGTAAAAATGCTGCAATAATGATATATTTTATTCGCTTCATAGCTCTCTCCGTTTATGTTATAAAGTTAAATTCACACCAAAAATAAAAGAACGGCTCCGGGGGAATGCTGAATAATCAACACCCGGTGTCATTGGTGTATCCCTTCGTGTATCTACCTCAGGGTCGAGGCCAGAATAGTTTGTGAATGTAAATACGTTGTTAATGGTTCCATAAAAACGTAATTTTTGAATTTTCACAACTTCGAGCCATCGTTTTGGCAATGAATAGCCCAGTGTAATGTTGTTAATCCTGAGGAACGAACCATCTTCAACAGCCCATGAGTGGAACAGGTAGCGCCCGCGCGGTGGGGTCCAGATGGTTGCATCTTTGTTCAGCGCAGCCAAATCTGCCGGGTTTGTAACCTCTTCGCCCATATCGTTCACAATACGCCAGCGTTTATCGCTGCTCATATCGGTAAGCATGTTGGTGTACTTGTTATAGGCACTGGTGAACTCAATTTTGCTGGCATTGTAGATGTCGTTACCATACACCCAGTTCAGAAATACACTAAAATCGAAATTGTAGAAGGTGGCCATCAGGTTCAACCCGCCAAAATGTTTTGGGTTTGCATTACCAATAATGGTACGGTCTTCGTCGAGTGTAACTTTCGAACCGTCTTCAACGGGGTTGCCTTCAGCGTCAACCGGGTCGGCCAGGTTTTTAAACTTGTAGCTTCCCGGTCCAAATCCGGCAAAGGTAATTCCGCTATTATCGGCAACGCCTTCTTTCAGTACATAATCGCCGCCATCCATTATAAACTCGCCGGTTTCGGGGTCGGTTTGAAAATCGTCAACAGTATAAAAGCCATCGGTTTCAAATCCGTACATCATTCCCACCGATTCGCCTAACTTCACGATGTAGTCGTCGCCGGTATCGTTACTCCAGTCTGATGCTTCAGTAAAATACTCAAGCCCTCCCAGATCTTCAACTTTATTTTTGTTAAATGAGATGTTGAAATTAGCTTGCAAAGTGAAATTTCGTTTATCAACCAGAATTGCATCAACCAGCCATTCAAAACCTATGTTTGAAGTGCTTCCAATATTTTGCATTTGCTCTTCAAAACCTGAAACGCTCGGTATTTTTGATTCAATTAACAGATCGCGGGTTGTGTTTTTGTAAAACTCCATTGATGTGTTAATACGGCTATCGAAAAATCCTAAATCAATACCCAGGTTTCGGGTGATGGTTGTTTCCCATTTCAATTCGGGGTTAGCCAGTGTTTCGGGATAAAAGTACGGTTTTTCCGATTCATTCAGGAAATAAGCCTTGCTTGACGAAACCCGGTAAGTGGTAGTCCACAGAAAATCGTCAATGCGGTTGTTCCCGGCAGTTCCGTAACTACCCCTAAACTTAAAGTTAGAGATAAAAGGGATATCTTGTATAAACGGTTCTTCCGAAAGCCGGTATGCTACCGATGCACTTGGGAAATATCCCCAGCGGTTTTCAGGCCCAAAGCGTGAAGATCCATCTGCACGGAATGTAACAGAAGCCAATAGTTTCTCTCTCCAGTCGTAATTGACCCTTCCGAAGAATGAAAGTAGGGTACTTTCAATTTCGTAGGTTTGTGGTTTTTGGTGTTGGTCGCCCAGTACCATTGATCCAATGGCCACCTCGGGGGTGGTTTCGGCCGGGAATGAGCGGGATTCAACACCAAAGCGGTTTGACGAGGATTTTACGGCTTCTTGCCCTAACAGGACATCAAAATCATGTTCGCCTGCAATATCCTGCATGCTGTATGCAGCCGTGTTGGTCATACGAAGTTTTTTATACTCACGGGTTTCGAGCTCCACAACTGGTTTGTCGCCATAACGTCGTGCAGTTCCGGTTGACAGTCCGTAAAAACGTTCGCGGCGTTCATTCCGCTTTTCGATACCGGCCGAAGTTTTCAGAACAAGATTACTAACAGGCTCAAAAGTAAGGCTGCCGTTGTAGGTATGGTTGTCCCTGAACTGCTGCTTGTAGTCATCTTTAGCCAGGGTAATCGGGTCGGTCAACTGGCTGGCAAGGTAGTACAGGTCGTCGTCAAATTCCAGCTCATCAATAAAATCGGCCAGACCTTTAGTTGGACGGTACTGTACAGCATGCCTCAAGCGGTTGTGCGATTGAGTTCCCGAATCGGATGTTCCTGAACCATTAATGGTGCGCTCAGAATAGCGCATGTTAAAATCGATGGTCAGAAAATCGTTGGCTTTATGCTGAAATTTCATGTTGAGGTTGTTCTTTTTGAACCCGTTCTCAATCATGATACTTTTATTGATGTTGTTGGTAAAGCTGATGTTATACTTTGTTTTTTCATCGCCGCCCGAAATGCTGATGTTGTTGTAATATGTGGGTGCATCGGCACCAAAAACCTGTCCCTGCCAGTCGGGGTCGGTTTGGGGTTTATAAATTGAATCTAAATCACTCCATGAACCAAAGAAACGTTCAAAATCACGTTCTTCGAGGAACAGTCCCCTTGAGCGTTCGTACTGGTATAGTACATATTCATATGGGTCGAGCACATCAAGTTTGTTGGCCAGTTCTTTTTGTCCAACGTACGAGTTGAAGTTAACGGTAACCTTTCCTTTTTCGCCACTTTTTGTAGTAATAATAACCACACCGTTTGCACCCCGCGACCCATAAATAGCGGTTGAGGAAGCATCTTTCAGCACGTCGATCGATTTAATATCGTTAGGCGGGATATCGCTGATGCTGCTCACCGGGAAACCATCGACAATGTAGAGGGGTGAATTATCCTGTGTGATGGAGCCACCGCCGCGCACCCTGATTTTCACTTCGGCATCGGGCGACCCCTCTGAGCGGGTTATCTGCACCCCAGCCAAGCGCCCTGTCAAAGCCTCGGCTGTTGATGATACCGGTATGTCGCGTAGTTGGTCTTCGCCCACTGAAGCCACCGATCCTGTGAGATCACGCTTTTGAACCGAGCCATAACCAATGGCCACTACCTCATCGAGGTACTCAGTGCCCGGTTCCAGTGTTATGTTAATTGAAGTTTGGCCATCTACAGCAACTTCCTGTTTTTTCATGCCTACAAATGAAAATACCAGGGAGGCCTCATCCAGATCATCAATTTCAATTGAATAGTTGCCATCAGTATCGGTAACCGTGCCGTTGGTTGTTCCCTTTTCAACAACCGTAACACCTGGCAAACGCTCACCGTTATTGTCGCTCACTGTACCTGTAACGGCAGTTTGTGCCAAAGTTGGGAGTAGGGCAAGCAAAAATCCGATGGTCAGTAAAAATTGTTTCATATTTAAATGTTTTCTGGTTAGTAAGTCGCTAATACTTTTTAGTGACGGTATGTGTAAAGCCCGTCACATACAAAAAGGTAAGTGGGGCTCTAATCATTAAATGATGCCAACCGGTTTGTCCGCGTATTATACGGGACAAACCGATTTGCAACATTTAAACAGCACACACTCTATCCACTTATACAGTGCTATTCTTTAATAAATTTCATATATTTTGAATAGCTGTTGTTTTCAACACTTATCATGTACACCCCACGTTCGAGGTTGCTGATGTCAAGTGTTTCCGAACCTCCAATGATACGGTATAACACTTTTTCGCCGGCAATGTTGAAAATGTTCAGTTTTGACTGCTCAACACCTGTTGTAATGTTGAGATAATTAACTGCCGGTGTTGGGAATACTTTAAATGCAGAAGCAAGTTCGGCAACACCTGTTTGAACTTCAATGGTAACGGTGTATGTGAGCTCGGTACCATCTTCGGCGGCAACAACAATGTTTACAACCGATGGTATATCGGTAATCAGACCGTCGCCACTTACTGATGCCTTTCCATCGTTGGCATTGGCCGATAGCAGCAAACTGCTGGTGCCTTCTGGCACGGTTAACGTATATTCGTAAACATCGGCACTAAATTCAACATTAAATTCCCCTTTAGTAGCAGCAAGCGAAGCTAATGTTGCATCGTCTGAAGGGTAGTAATAATCAACATCAACGGTATAAATGTTGGTTGATCCGTCTTCAGCGGTTACAGTAATTTCAACTGTTGAAGGGAATTCGGTCACTTCAAGGTTTCCTGAAACCGTTGCCGAATCGTGGCTTGCCACGGCGCTAAATGAGATGCTTTCGTTGGCCAGGTCAACCAGCATTGAATACTCGTTGGTATATGGGCTGAATTCAGGTGTGAGTTCGCCTGCAGAAGGCGCCAATTCGGCTAAGCGGGCTTCGCTTGATTCTTCATACTCTTCTTTTTCGGGAACACCTGAAATAAATTCTGGCAGTGCAGGATTTTCATGTCCCAGCCATACCACCATCCAGTCGAGATATCCACCAATGAGGTCGCCACTTTCATCACCAAATTTTATGTAATTATCGTCTGTGCCATCTGTTGTTGTTGCTTCAATAACGGGCGAATCTGACTCGTCGATATAAACGGCTGCCACATCACCAGTAACCACAATGCGGTAAGTGTGCCATTCGTAAAGGTTCATGTCAACCTTGGTTT
>JASMTI010000134.1:0-12430 GCA_041694375.1 Bacteroidales bacterium
TCAGAGCAGAAAGCAGAAGGAACCCAGGTACCGGCCTTTAGCGGGCAACCATCAACCATGAACGTAAATGTGAATGGTGAAAACTTCAAAGTGAAAGTTTCATACGGCGATGATGACGGGCAACAATCTGCCGATGCTGCTCCTAAACAGGAAGAAAAACCTGCAGCCCCGGCATCTGCCGATGCATTGGAAATAACAGCTCCGTTAGAAGGTAAATTTTATCTTACTAAAAATACGTCTGAAACTCCGATTAAAGTGGGCGATCAAATTAACGAAGGTGATTTGATTGGATACATCGAGGCAATGAAAACTTTTAACGCTATTAAGTCTGATAAGGCTGGTAAAGTAGTTGAAGTTAAAAATGCCGGTGAAGATGTTGAAGAGGATGATGTATTGGTATTATTAGGATAATAATGAAAACCGTTTATGGAAATATTAAGGAAACTATATGAAATGACTGCCTTTGGCAATCTGATCGATAACCCGGCACCTCTTTTAATGCTGGTTGTTGGTGCAGTATTGCTTTATCTGGGCATCAAAAAACAATATGAGCCTTTGCTGCTTATACCTATCGGGTTTGGCGTTGTACTTGCCAACCTGCCGGGTGCAGGCATGGGCATTGTGCCTGGCGATTTTATCGAACTGGGTGACCACAGGTATATGAACCTATTCGAAATTGCACACGAATATGGTATCATGAACTTCTTGTACTATACTTTAATAAAAACCGGGGTTTTACCTCCCATTATTTTCATGGGGGTTGGGGCATTAACCGATTTTGGCCCTATGCTCCGTAACTTGAAGTTAAGTCTATTTGGGGCTGCTGCCCAGTTGGGTATTTTTACAATTTTGCTTATCGCCATTGCGGTAGGTTTTACGCCCAGCGAGGCTGGTTCGCTTGCAATTATTGGTGGTGCCGATGGCCCGACGGCTATCTACACAACCATTATCCTTGCCCCACATCTGCTTGGCCCTATTGCTATTGCTGCTTATTCGTACATGGCATTAGTTCCGGTTATTATACCTTTTGTGGTGAAGTTGACCTGTGGGTCGAAGGAATTGAAAATAAATATGAAAGAGCAGGATAAATTGTATCCTTCGAAAAATGAAATTAAGAACATAAAGGCGGTGAAAGTTGCTTTCCCAATTGTTTTGGGAATTATAATTGCTTTCTTTGTGCCTTCTTCTGTTCCATTATTAGGAATGTTGCTTTTTGGTAACCTGGTAAAAGAGGTTGGTGCCAATACTTTACGTTTGAGCGATGCTGCCAGCGGGCCTATTATGAATGCTGCAACCATTTTCTTGGGACTTACCGTAGGGGCAACCATGACCAGTGATGTATTTCTTGATTTTAAAACAATTGGAATTATTGTTGGTGGCTTCTTTGCCTTTGCCATCTCAGTATTTGGTGGTATCTTTCTTGTAAAAGGTTACAATTTGTTTGCCAAGAAGAAAATTAACCCGCTGATTGGTGCAACAGGCTTGAGTGCCGTACCTATGGCATCTCGGGTTGCCAACGAAATTGCTCTTAAGTACGATACCAAAAACCATGTACTGCAATATTGTATGGCCAGTAACATCTCAGGTGTGATTGGTTCGGCAGTTGCTGCTGGTGTTTTAATTTCGTTCTTGGGATAATACTGATATACATTAAGTATAAATGTTTGTTTATGATTATGTTGAAGGCCTCACCTTTTTCCGGGTGGGGCTTTTTTATGCTATCGTGTGATATGAAAAGCTTTTTTACATGTATAAGCTTCTTTTTCGGGGTGTGTCATTTCGAGGTAGAGAATATAACTACCGTCTTGCAGGGGCAATCCGTTATTGTTTTCCAGATTATAAATAATTTCATTATGGGTACCGGCCAATTCATTGTTTAAAACCCTTTTCTTTTCTAAGCCGTTTACATCAAAAACAAAAAGGTTTATCAAATATCCTGAAGTATTTCCGGCTAAGCTTAAAATAAGCTCATCGTTGTAATTGTCGCCGTTGGGTGAAACGATGTCCGACTCCAGTTCTATCTTTATGTTATGAGAATTTAGCGCATCGGCAAATTGTGAGTTTTTATATCCGGGCGTTGCAAAGCCTGCCAATGATGATGCCGATTGCCAGTTTCCTGTTGCATTCGATGGTTTCAAAAATGAAATTCGTTCAAGTGAAACACCTTCGTTGTCGTATAGCCATTCGCTATGCATCGTTTCATGATAATATGCTTCGTCAATCACATTCAGTGAATCGTTTAGCAGCACAATAAGCCCTTCGCTATTGTACATGGGCGGGAGCTTATCTACGTTGAGCAGTGTGCTTTTATCGGACACAATGTATTTTTCGAGTAAGTGTTGGTCATTGGTGGTAATAGCACAGTAACTATGAGGGGGCAACATAAATTCCTGATTGGTAATGCGGGATATCGAGCTCAATTTTAGTGAATCGTTGCGTGTTGCAAGGTATAACGATGACAGGTCGGCCGGTAAAGCTGAATTATTGTAAATCTCGATAAAATCGTTGCCATCGGGTGCCGGGTTAAAAAGTAGTTCGCTGATGAATAAATCATTGAATTGTGGTGTGTTGACCAAAAAAGATAATTGAAACATATTCGCCATATTGCCGCATTCGTCCTTAATGTTCGAAATGTTAAACGTATAACTGTTTTTATTGGTCAAAAACGGGTGGACTGTAAACGATAATGTCTCTTTTTCGATGTTAATATTGGATGCCTTGAGTGGGGGGCAATCAATATAAATTGTTGAAATGTTTGTGGTGTCGATATCTTCACTAAATATTACCTCTATTTTATTGAGCGTTTTTATCTTTTTTGAAAGAATTGTTGGTGGTTGGGAATCGTTGTTTTTTCCTGCTGTTGAATTTCTATATCCCGGGGTGCCACCGGTTTCACTTTCCGAAGAAGCCCAGTTGTATTGTTGTGCACAAAAACGGTTCGCGTCAATTCTTTCGAGGCTATATCCGCCATTTTTCTTTTCAGATAATTGATGCCACGAGCCAGAATAGCTTATTTCATCAATCAATATTTGCTCCTTTGAAAAGATTGAAATTTTAGCCCCTGCGTTTAATAATGCCGGAAAACCATCTAACCCACAGGTCTTACCATAATCAGAAAAATTTTCTGCATAATCTTTATCACAAAAAATGAAGTATTCTTCAGGTGCAAGAATAAGGGTGTCGGAAATGGTCCGGGCAGTTTTCCGCACTTTTAATGTCCAGTTGAATAGTGAGATGTTTTTGCCGGAACGGTTAAAAACCTCAATATACTCTTCTTCGGGCAGCTTAACTGCGGGGTATGGGTCTGGCATGATTTCATTAATCACCACATCACCCTTTCGGGCTGGTATGACATTTTGAAATACTAAAGAATCTTTTTCAGTTATAGCGCCTTCTGTGTCGGTAATATTTTGTGCCTTTATTTGCAAGAATAATTCAGGGGAAGCATCCTGAGCGAAAAGATAGATGTTTGCCGGGTTGCAAATTTTAATGCTATCAATGTTGCAAGCTCTTTCATTTGTTGTTGTGATTTTGAAATTGTTTGTTGTTAGCGCACTTGTATCAATTGGTTCTGAGAAGGTGATGTTGAATTGGCCGGCATTGATTGTTTTGGCTGAAAGCATTGCCGGTGGTGAATTTTTTGAAAGGATGAGTAAATCATCAAACCAAAGTAACCCCGAACGGGTTTGAGTGTGGTTAAATATGAGTTGCAGTTTTGCAAGCTCAGAAAAGTAT
Organism: Bacteroidales bacterium; assembly: GCA_041694375.1. Taxonomy (GTDB): domain Bacteria; phylum Bacteroidota; class Bacteroidia; order Bacteroidales; family Prolixibacteraceae; genus Roseimarinus. The sequence goes on from JASMTI010000134.1 coordinate 3,736, forward strand.
GGGTAGCTAAATATTGCTTTTACACTTTTGCCTGAGATTTTGTCATAAGCAGCTAAAATCCATTCCCCACCGGCTTTTCGCATTATTGATACCTGAACGGTTTGCGAAGGGCCCCATTTGAAATTTGTCTCGGTTAAAAGGTCAGCTGGCGCTCCGTTTTCAATACTCCACACCGAAATCATATCGGATGAGCCTTTTGCATTTACACCAACGGCAAGGGGGATTTTATTATTTTTTGAAGTTGGAATGAGCGTTAAATAAAATGAATTAGAAGAAGACGGGTCCCAGTCACCATTTTTCAGTTTAAATGCAACTACTATCTCATCATCATTTTTTCCAATGGGGTTTTCAAGTAAGTAGTTTAATGAGTCTGAACCGCCGTCCTCATCAGCTTTGTGCCTCATGGAATAATTTCCCGATAAAGGTGAATCGGAAGTGATTTCCCAGTTGTTGAACAATTCAAGCCCGGTTAGGGGTGAATTTTCTTCGAAGTTTATGTTTGATGTGATATTCGTTGAAGAGTAAACAGATAATGTTTCCCGGGCAGTTTTTACATCAATGCCGGGTGCTTCAATATTTATATTCACTTCACCGGGGACATCGTTTCTAAGTTGCCAAAAGTAGTTGCCTGCCGGGTCGGGATAGGCCGGGTGTTGCGTGTTGTTAAATGCTAACACCAGCGGTAAATTTGGATTTGTAATGGGAGTATTATTACCATTCAAAATTTCAGCCCCGACTGTAAATAACGAATCAACAAAAGTGAAAGCAGGAACATTGGTAATTTGAATGCACTTGGGTTTTAACATGTTTTCGTCAAAGGCTTCAACTTCAATATTGTCGATAATTACTTTGTCGTTAGCATACGATGAATTCATTTTAATAATGATCCGAAGCGATTTGCCGCTGATGCTTTTCTGTTCGACTAACTTTTCGCCCCAATTTCCGGTTGCCGAAGAATCAGGAGAGAAGGGGAACAAGGTATTGTCGAGTTCATAAAATGCTTTGACGTACTTTTTATTTTCAACACTACCGCTACCAGTTTCCGTGGCTGTTAAGGTAATGTTTACCATATCAAAACCTTCAATGTTGATTGTTTCAGACTTCCAGGTGATTTCACCATCTGAGTCGAGAACCTCGAAGCGGCCTCCCGAAGTGCTGACGGTTTTTGCATAGTCATTTTCATCGTCGAATGTGCAGGAAGAAGTGTCGGCAGACCATTTGATATTGGTGAGGTCGGAATGGATATTTCCGGAGCTGTCGGCCCATATTCCTTTATTGGGTGTGCCAAAGTCTTCTTCCCAGATAATCTGACCATTAAGTGAATTACTTAAGATTAACGTTAAAAACAGCGTGTAAATTAGAATTCTTAGGGGCATGTTGGTGGAATTTGAAGGGATTATTTAATTTTGTTCTTCTAAATTATTAAAATTCAAAAGAGTTTAACAATTTACTAAAATTATTAAGATTATGAAAGTCGCTATTGTAGGTGCCAGTGGTGCCGTTGGACAAGAATTTTTAAAAGTGCTTGATGAGCGTAATTTTCCGCTCGATGAACTCGTGTTGTTTGGTTCATCCCGAAGTGCCGGTAAAGAATATGAATTCAAAGGAAAGAAGCTTGTAGTTAAAGAGCTCAAACATGGCGACGATTTTAAAGATATCGACATTGCTTTGACTTCGGCCGGGGCAAGTATTTCAAAAGAATTTGAAAAAACCATCACAAAGCATGGTGCTATAATGGTTGATAATTCCAGTGCATTCCGCTACGATGATGACGTACCATTGGTTGTGCCCGAGGTAAATGCCGAAGATGCTAAAGTCAGGCCACGCAATGTAATTGCAAACCCTAATTGTTCAACAATACAAATGGTAGTTGCCCTGAAGCCCATCGAAGATTTATCGAAAATTACACGTGTGCATTGTGCTACATACCAGGCTGCAAGCGGGGCCGGGGCACAAGGAATGGATGAGCTTGATAATCAGATTAAACAAGTTGCAAATGGCGAAGAAACAAAACCCAATAAGTTTCAATACCAACTGGCAATGAATGTTATCCCTCATATCGATGTATTCCTTGATAATGATTACACCAAGGAAGAAATGAAAATGAACTGGGAAACCAAAAAAATCATGCACACCAATACCGAGGTTTCGGCAACATGTGTGCGTATTCCGGTTGCAAGGGCCCACTCTGAAGCAATTTGGGTTGAAACAGAAAAAGAACTTTCGGTTGAAGAGGTTGTAAAAGCCATGGATGATTTTAAAGGGTTAACCGTTCTGGACAAACCTTCAGAAAATAAATACCCCATGCCTTTGTTCGTATCGGGCAAAGATGATGTTTATGTTGGACGTATCAGAAAAGATGTTGCTTCAAATGGAATAACATTCTGGTGCGTGGGCGACCAAATTAAAAAAGGTGCTGCCCTGAATGCCGTTCAAATTGCTGAATGGCTCATAAAAAATAAAGAGGTGTAAGTGATATAATAACAATTTAATTTGTTTAGCCCTAATAGTTTATGCTGTTAGGGCTAAATTTTTGAATAATATTTATATTTTTGTATAAATACTAACTATTATTAAATGCTTTCAGACCTGACTAAATCTTTTCAAAAACCGGTTTTATTTGATCACGACGGCTCTGTCGACGATTTTGTGGCCTTGATTACTTTACTCACATTGTCCGATTATAAACTTTCAGGTGTAACTGTGACCGGTGGAAACTGTATTTTAGATTCGGCTATTGATACCACACTCGAAATTTTAAGCCTTTTTTGCAGGTACGATGTAGAAGTGTGCAGGAGCAATGCAAAGCCTCAGGCTTCGTTTCCCCAGGAATGGCAGGAAAAAAACCACTTTATTACGCAGGTAGATATCCTGAAAGAACAGGAAATTAAACAATCACAACTGGTACATGAAGAGGCACATGACTTTTTAGTTAGAAAAATTTTGGGGGAGAAAGAAAAAGCGACCCTCGTGATGACTGGTCCGTCAACAAATGTTGCTACAATGTTTGAAAAACACCCCGAAGTAGTTAATAATATTGAAAAAATCCTATGGATGGGGGGCGCCGTATTATCCGATGGCAATGTTATTTATCCCGACCATGATGGAAGTGCCGAGTGGAATATATTTTGGGACCCGGCAGCTGCTTTGTCAGTTTTGAAAGTCGATGTTCCAAAGTTTATGTTCCCCCTCGATGTTTCGTATATGTTGCCCGTTGACAATTATCTAATGTTCTTTCTTGAAAAAAACCAACAATATAAATTAAGCAACCTTGTTTACCAACTGTTTAAACCCGATTACGAGGTAAAAGACAGATATTATATGTTTGATGTGTTGCCTATTGTATATTTGGGTGCCCCTAAATTATTCCGCTTCGATTCAAAATCGGTTAATATTGAACAACGGGGTACTTCAAAAGGAAATCTTTACAGAACAACAACCGGTTACAAAGTTAAACAAGCCAAATTTGTTGATGAGGATAACTTCTATGAATATTTCATCAACCAACTCACCCTTTTTTAGTTTCAAATTTTCACTTACATCCTAAAAATGTACACTTTTCAGACAGATACAGTCAGTTTTTAAAGCGGTTACAATTTTTATCGATTTTTGAAAATGGAATTTATATCTTGCAGCCTGAAAAATTGACGATATGATTGAAGGGATGGAACGCAAACCGAGGTGGTTAAAAATTAAGTTGCCGAAAGGGACAAACTTTAAAGAAGTTAAAAAAATTGTCAAAGAGCACCATTTGCATACCATATGTACCAGTGGTAAATGCCCTAATATGGGCGAATGCTGGGCTGCCGGTACCGCAACATTGATGATCCTGGGCGATATTTGTACCCGAAGTTGTAAGTTCTGTGCAACTCAATCAGGCAAACCATTTCCACCCGATGAACAAGAGCCGGCCAACGTAGCTGAATCGATAAAGCTTATGGGCTTAAAACATGCAGTGCTAACATCGGTCGATCGTGACGACTTGCCGGATAAAGGGGCAGGTCACTGGGCGAAAACCATTAATGAAATTAAAAAGGTAAACCCCGGGGTTACGATGGAGGTTCTTATTCCGGATTTTGATGGTGACCCGTTGTTGATACAGCAAGTAATTGATGCCAACCCTGATATTATTTCGCATAACCTTGAAACGGTAAGGCGCTTAACACCACAGGTACGCAGCCGTGCAAAGTACGGGGTGAGTTTAAATGTGATAAAAATAATTGCACAATCGGGCATAACCACAAAAAGCGGGATCATGCTCGGGTTGGGCGAAACGCGCGAGGAAATACTCGAAACCATGGATGACCTGTTGGGTGTAGGATGCAAGGTTTTAACCATCGGACAGTATTTGCAACCCACAAAAATGAACCTTCCGGTACAGGAATATGTTCATCCCGATGTTTTTGAAGAATACCGCAAGATTGGTCTTGAAAAGGGGTTCAGGTTTGTTGAAAGTGCGCCACTGGTACGTTCGTCGTATCATGCCGAAAAGCATGTAGAATAATGAAGGATTTTGCAAATGAGAAAAATACGTTTTGAAGATATTGGAGTGGGCGAGTACCAGACAGTGTGGGACTATCAGGAAAACTTGATGCAGCAGGTGATTGACCAAAAAATTACGAAAAAGAGCAATCCCGGGCTTCAGTCCGATAATCACCTCTTGTTTGTTGAGCACCCGCATGTTTATACCCTGGGCAAAAGTGGCGATGAGCAAAATTTACTGTTAAATTATATACAACTTCAAGCTGCCCATGCTTCTTTTATAAAAACCAACAGGGGCGGGGATATCACGTATCATGGACCCGGGCAAATTGTGGGTTACCCAATTTTCGACCTCGAAAATTTTGATATCGGACTCCGCAGGTATATTGAATTGATGGAAGAAGCCATTATACAAAGTATTGCCGAATACGGGCTTAAAGGTGAACGCGATGAAAAGGCAACAGGTGTATGGCTTGATGCAGGTAAACCATCGGCACGCAAAATTTGTGCTATCGGGGTTAAAAGTTCAAGGTTTGTTACCATGCATGGGTTTGCGTTGAATGTGAACACTGACTTGACATATTTTCAGCATATTAACCCGTGTGGTTTTACCGATAAAGGCGTAACGTCGTTAGAAAAAGAATTGGGCGCCAAACAAGATTTTGAAAAGGCAAAAGAAATTATACTTGAAAAATTACTTGACGTTTTTGATGCTGAACTTGAAAACAAATAGTTGAATAATTGATAATGTTATGACACCATTAGTAATTTTATATATTGTAGGCTTTTTTCGCACCCTGCTGTTTGTTTTGGCTGTTTATTTCTTGGTGCGTTTTATAATTCGCTTGTTGCAGCCCGGTAATAAAAACAAGTCTTCAAATGAACCATCAGGTCCAAAGGAAGGTGAAACAACCATTCGTTTCAATAAAAAAGGCGAAAAAATTATTGATAAGGATGAAGGCGAATATGTAGATTATGAAGAAGTTGATTAGTGGTTACTAATTTGAAAATAAAAAGTGCTGCCTTTTCCTTCCTCGCTTTCAACCCATATTTTACCATTTAGCAGGTCAATTAATTCTGACACAATGCTTAGCCCCAGCCCTGTGCCATTTTGGCTTTTCCTTTCGGCATTGTGTGCCCGGTAAAAACGGTCGAAAATTCGTTCAATATCTTTTTCGGGGATCCCGATGCCCGTATCGCGAACATAAAAGATTGCATCGTCTTCGCAATGTTGACAACCAAATTCAATTTCTCCTTCATCGGTATATTTATAAGCATTTGATATTAGGTTTGTAAACACTTGCCTTATTTTATCATAATCGGTATCAAATTCAAGGTCAGCACTTGCATCGTGTTTCACACTCAATTTAATCCCTTTAGGGTAGATGGGCAATTGAAATGATTGGTAGATGTCGTCAAACAAATCGGCAATTTTAAAGCTCGCGTTGTTCAGGTTAATCAGTTTTGTTTGAAGCTTTGAGTAAAGCACAATGTCGTCGATAATGTTAACCAATTGCTCGGAGTTTTGCACGATGATGCGCGCGTATTGTGTCATTAAATCTTTTGAATCTTCACTTGGCAACAAACTGGCAAACCCCATAATTGAATTCATGGGGGTGCGTATCTCATGGCTCATATTAGCCAAAAATGCAGATTTTAGCTGATCGCTTTCTTCGGCTTTTTCTTTTGCGGCAACCAGGTCAACTTCAATTTTCTCGCGCCTTTTTATTTCGTCCTTAAGGTTTTTTGTTATTGCCACCATTTCGTCATACGATTTTTGTAACTTATGATTGGCAATTCTTATCCGGTACCGGAGGAATATAACAATGACAATTAAAAATAGCAATCCTGAAGTTGTGATGATAATTGGAAATTGAAAACGTTTTATAAAACTTTTCTTCTCGTATACTCCAAACCATTTTTCATATATCTCATCATATTCGCCACTGGCTTTTAGTTGATAAAGCCCCATGTTGAGCAGCCATAACAGTTCATCGTTATCTTTGCTTACGGCCATCGCATACTTCTTAGGCTCAATTTTAGAGTTCTGGATGACTACATTTTTTATGTTATGTTTATTTATTAAATGGGCGCCCTGAAAGTTTCCAAGCAGGGCTGCATCATGTTTTCCTGATGATAAAAGGTTTAGTGCCCGGTGTTGGTTTTCTACTGCAATTATTTTATCAGTAAGGCCTGTATTTATTAAAAAATCGTGCATTAAATCTTTTTTCTGCACGATGATTTCCTTGTTCCGAAGTTGTTCAAGATTTTTAATGCTCTGGTTTTTGTGTGTAAAAATACCATGGGTCATCACGCTGTGGGGGATTCCAAATTTTATCGATTTTGAACGTTCCTCCGATACCATTAAACCCAAAAGAGCGTCTATTTCGCCGTTTTCCAGCTCCTCCCTTACCTGATACCAGGGGGCAAGTTCCAGTTTGTATTTTATTCCAAGTTCCTCAGCCAATCGTTTAAACAATTCAACATTAAAACCATCGGGATGCCCGTTTTCGTTTAAAAATTCAAATGGAGGATAGTAATAATCTCCTTTAACAATGATGGTCTTATCAATTTGGAAAGTGCTGTCTGATTGTGCATGTGCAGGCAGTGTAAGTATAGCTGTTAACAAAATTGTTAAAAGAAATAAAAAAGTCAGTGGAAGTTTTCTATACATTTTAAGTTGCTTAGGGCTTAATTATAGTTATTAAAGTTAGTGGTTTTTTTATGAAATGTTTTTATTTTTTTTCATTTTTATTATTTTAGTTTTGAATCCTAAACCATTAACGATGAATTTTAAAAACAACCCTCAGCTAAAACTTACGTATGATTTTTTGCAACATACTAACCAGAATGTGTTTCTGACAGGTAAAGCCGGCACCGGCAAAACTACTTTTCTGAAAAATTTAAAGAAAGAATCACCCAAACGTTCCATTATTGTTGCGCCAACCGGAGTGGCTGCCATAAATGCCGGTGGTGTTACCATCCATTCATTTTTTCAATTGTCGTTTGGCCCACAGGTGCCCGATGAGAAATACGGGATGCATGGTGTAAACGAGTCACAAGGTGATTCATTCAAAACAAAGCGGTTTAATAAAACTAAAATTAACATTATCCGTAGCCTCGATCTTTTAATAATTGATGAAATAAGCATGGTGCGTGCTGATATGCTCGACGCTATCGACGGGGTTTTACGGCGGTTTCGCGATCGGTACAAACCCTTTGGGGGTGCCCAGTTATTAATGATTGGCGACTTACAGCAATTAGCACCTGTGGTGAAAGATGATGAATGGTCAATATTGAAAAATTACTATGAAACTTGTTATTTCTTTAGTAGCAGGGCTTTAAAACAATCAAAGTTTACAGGTATTGAGCTTCAGCATATTTATCGTCAAAGCGACAGGCGTTTTATTGACTTATTAAACAATGTAAGGGAAAATACGCTCGACTCATCAACTATAAAGATGCTCAATAGCCGGTATGTTAAAGATTTTGTCCCTAAAGATGAAGAAGGTTACATTATGCTGACCACACATAATTATCAATCGCAGCGGGTTAATGCTTCTCGTTTAAACCGCTTAAATACAAAAATGCATAGCTTCGAGTGCAGGGTACAGGGTGAGTTTCCCGAATATTCGTATCCAGCCGATGAACTTCTTCAATTGAAAGTTGGGGCACAGGTTATGTTTCTGAAAAACGATTCGTCGGGTGAACAGCGATATTTTAACGGAAAAATTGGCAAGGTTCAAAAAATTGATGATGATACAATTGAGGTACAGTGTAAAAATGAAACTGATATTATAATAGTGGAACGCGATGTTTGGGAAAACACCAAATATACTTTAAACGAACAAACATCCGAGATTGAAGAAGATACAGTGGGGCAATTTATTCAGTTCCCGCTCAAATTAGCCTGGGCAATAACCATTCATAAAAGCCAGGGCTTAACATTCGATAAGGCAATTATCGATGCACAGCAATCGTTTGCCCATGGGCAGGTATATGTGGCATTAAGCCGTTGCCGGAGCCTTGAAGGACTGGTGCTGAGTTCGCCGCTTAACACCGATAGCGTAATAAATGATAAAACGGTTGTAAATTTTACTGACGATGTGGAACAAAACCAGCCCGGTGAACAAGAATTGGCCACTGCCCGGATGGAGTATGAAATACAGTTAATTGCCGAACTGTTCGATTTTGTGCCGCTTACCGGGCATAT
>JASMTI010000135.1:0-9074 GCA_041694375.1 Bacteroidales bacterium
CTGGGAAGAATCGTTCAGCAACACAGGCATATCAATGGTTTCATTGATACCAACTGTAATGTAATCGGCCAATGCAGCCGAATTCCATATTTCGCTCCGGTCTAACACCCCATTGTTGTCCAAGTCCTGCATCTGGTCGCAACTGGGTATGCCATCGCCATTATCATCATCGTCCAATACATCCGGCACCCCGTTTTGGTCGAGATCAACCCATTGGATGCCTTCGTTTTCGGCAATCTCATCAACCGTTAGCAAACAATCGTTATCATCATCGGTATCGAGATAATTCGGGATGCCATCACCATCAGTATCATCGTTGGTTGGGTTGCTGTCACCACCAATGTCTTCATTTTGTGTGAGTATGCCATCGCCATCGTCATCTACATCACGGTAGTTGGCAATGCCGTCGCCATCGGTATCATCATTGCACGGGGTGCCATCGCCATCTAAGTCTTCCACGATGTCGGGCACCCAGTCAAAATCAGAATCACGGGTGCCATCAAGCACGATATCAACATAAACCTGCCCGGTGTCCGACACTGCTCCCAGCCCGTCATAAATAACGTAGATAAATGTATCAATGCCGGTAGTGCAATTTTCCGGGCTATAAATTACTTCACCAGTTTCAAGTACCACCAATTCTCCAAGTTTAGCTGAATCGATTAATGCAACCGAAGTGCTGTCGAGCATCCCCTCGGGGTCGTAAGCATTGTCCCACAACCGGTACACGCTGTCGGTTTCGAAAGTTGCGGTCAGGTATGCGTCGTTCAACACGGGCGGCTGGTTTTCACGTATCTCAACATAAACCCAGGCGGTTGCACATTCAGATATTTCGCCTGTTGTGCAAATTTGGTACTCAAAAGAATCGATCCCCTTAAAACCGGGGTTGGGGATGTAAGTAAAAGTACCGTCATCGCCAGGCACGGTATTGCCGTTTTCAGGGTCGCGGGTAGCCACAAGCGAAGTCGTGTCCCTTACGTTCAAATTGTCGATGTCGTTATTGAATACAGGTATCGGTTCTTCATGCCCGGAGTAAAACATAGCAGAATCGTTGATAGCAATAAAGTCACTTTGTGGGGTTATTTCAAAAGGGAAAGCCATGGTATTGGTACACCCGTTTTCGCCGGTGGCAAAAACTGTGAGATAATATTCCCCCGTTTCGTGCCAGGTTACCTGCACCTCGTTGCCTGCACCCTGTGTGCTGAGCTCAGCCTGACCGGCAGATGCAGGGTTTGAGAGCTGTGCATCAGTAAAAACCCGCCATTCGTAGTCCGAAATGCCGGGTTTTTCATCTATTGAATAATTTCCGACAGCCCCTTGTTTAAGGGTATAAAGAGGACGGGCAGCCATATTCACGGCCGCCAAAAGCATAAGTATCAATAAAAATACTGACTTCTTCATCCTCCTCTTCTCCAGATCCTTATCGCTGTCGCTAACAATTAGTCGTTGCTGCCAAAACCTGTAATTTCTGGCATGGCCTCAAGTATAAAATTGTCGGTGTTATCACCCGTGTTGCCGTCGTTGTTTCCATTGTCATCGGAAGCACTGGCCAGCTCGAAGTTCATGTCGAGATTTACGCCCTGCTGGTTGCTTATTTCAACGCTTACCAGCACGTAATCTTCGTCGGCATCAACCGCTATTGTGCCGGTTAGGTCAGTGCCTGAATAAAGCTGTGTACCCCCGGCATCGGCCATGGTAATGTTTACCACGTTAAACGGGTTGCCAAGTGCTTCGTACAGGCTATAGCCAAACGACCATCCAACAACCGAAAACTCACGCTCAACACGGTAGGTGATGGTTGTGGTTCCAATATCGGTATGTCCGCCAGTTGTTTCATCGTAAACCGGGTTCACAATGACCGGACAGTCGGAAGCCAGCACATCGCTTCCGGGCTCGCCCGGGATAACCGTTTCGGGTGTTGCCGAGCCGGTAACATTATATACCAGCGCGTTGAACTCGGCCGCGATTTGCACGTGCAGTGCCATACGGTTGGTACATTGTGTCTGGTCGTCGTCAACCTCAACAAACACGTAATAGTTTTCGGCATCCTGGACCGTTGCGCCCCACGTAATATCCACCTCGTACACGGCCGTACCTTCAAGCTGGTTGGTGGCATTGTTATACCCCGGTGTTACGAAGGTATAATCGGTACCATGCACCGCTTTTGTTGATCCGGCAGCATCGGTCGCCACGTACCAGCGCACCTCGTTTGGGGTGCCCGTATCGGTAACCGTAGCGTCGTAATTATGCGTGTTGCCCGGCATGGGGTTGAGGTACGTTGAGGTCTGCCCCAACGTTGTAACCGACAATAAGGTTAAAAATATGGTTAAAAACACCCCCCAGCCCCCTATAGGGGGGGCTAGCTTCGTTTTTATTTTAGTTGTTGATTTCATTGGATGTTACTCCTGTTTTGTTTTTAAAACCCCCCAGCCCCCTGAAGGGGGGGAGCTTCGAGGTTGCTATTTAGTTTATTTTCAAAATTTGCATTTCATTTTTATCGTGCCCCGTCGGCAATTCATATCCTATTTCTGAACAAAAGTTCAAAATATTCGACACCATGTGGTTTAACTTTTCCAAAGTTTAAAACGTTGGAAAAACCTTTAGAACGTTAACCTACCAAGCATGCAGCCCGTAAAGTCCCCCCTTTAGGGGGTTAGGGGGTTATACCCCTCCCATTCCTTCGATCAGCGGCATAATTTGTATGGTATGCGTAACTGCATCGTTGGCCGGGTTGCTGTCGGTCAGGTTGGTGTTTGACTCTTCCTGGTTGGTAAGTTGCAAGGTGACATCAAGGTCGTAGCCCGGTGCGTTTTGTATCGACACGGTCACAATTACCTCATCATCGTCGCCATTAACGGTGTAACGGTTTGCGCCATCAGCTGTAAGTATGCCCGAGTTAGTCCCCTCAACCGTGATAATCACGTTATCAAGCCCCAAGTCGGGGTCAACAGCCAGTTGTGGTATAAACGACCAGCTATAGGTTGAACCACTAGCCATCGGGTTTTCGGTACCGTTTTGGCGGGCCACCCTGAACTCCAGTTTGGTAGCACCGGCCGAGTATAAATCGGCTTCGGCCACAAAACCATCCTGGCTATCGGTTGCCGGACAACTAATGGTATTGTCCACCGGCACGTTTTCAGCCGAAAGGTCGAAACCACTCACCTGTGGGGTGATTTCAAGACGGATGTTGTTTGAGCATCCACTGGAAGCCGTTACCTCAAGCCACAAATAATAGATGTTGGCCGCTGCCCCGGTGTTCCACTGAACCGTTGCTGTGGCCAGGCCATCCGTACCAACCACACCATTTACATCACCCAAAAAGTCAAACTCCGTGGTTGTTGCATCGTCTAACACGCCACTCCCGTCAACATTGGAAGCCACGAAAAAGACATAGTCCACCCCCGGCGTTATACCATCGCAGGTATAATCATGCACCGTACCCTCGTACGGCTCGGTAAGCGAACCCTGTGCCATGGCTGCCGGCACCAGGGCCAGCAGCATGAACACGGATATGATGGTATGTTTTAAGTGGGTCATATGGGTTTAATATTAGTTAAATGCACCAATAGTTGGAAGTGGATTGATTGTAATATCTTCATTACCTGAAGTGACAGTAATATCATAAGTACCACCTCCATTTGCAGCATCCATTGTAAATGTTGCATTAGAAATAGCTGCTGTAATAGTACCTCCATCGCCTTCAGTTGAAGTAAATGTATCTGTGTGTGTAGTAACTGCTGTAACGGTTTCAGATAATGTCGTTCCCATTCCGCTTAAAGCAAAATCGTAAGAATAAGAATCTAATCCAGATGGAGAGCTTGACACCTCTACAGTATAAGTAACATTGTTTAGATCTGCTCCTTGAGATGCATCCGTGTTATTAACTGGACTTGCATTTAAATTCTGGCAACCTCCCCCTGTATTACCCGTAATAGCTATTGTCATTGTTGGTGGAGACAGTACTTCTATTGCAAATTCAATATAGTTTGTACATGCACTTGTTCCTCCATCAGTTATTGTGACAATAATTTTATTACCAGTATCTGGTGTTTCACCTGTAGCATATGTTAGTGTGAAAGTTACAGCTGCAGCTGAAGTTCCAACAGATGGATCAAAATTTGTAATAGTTGGGGCTGTATCAAAGCCTGAAAATGTTATTGCAGCACCAGTTGTATTAGCGGTTGTAACTGAAACACCTGTTAAAGAATAATTGTATTCTCCCTCTGGATATACCTGGCTCGCATTTTGTCCCATTGCCGTCCCGGCCACCAAAGTCAGCCCGGCCATCATCATTAAAGTAAAAATTAATTTTTTCATCGTTTCTAATTTTAAAAAGTTTACAATATTTATGTATTTATCTAAATTCTTTTTTGTTTCGACTTTGCTGGTGTTTTATAGCTAAAGTCATTGGTCATTAGTTCCCGAGGTAAACTCGGGACTGGTCGCTAAAGCTCCCAGCATTTAGTCATTAGTCATTGGTCGGTTTTTATAGTACTTTATGTTTTTATTAAATGCTAATCCACTAATGACTTTTTACTAATTCACTAATGACTCCCGATTTATCGGGCTAAGGTGGATTACCGCGGCACCGTACCATCGCCGGCATGGTTATGTAACGGCCGGCACGGGTATTTGGATTGTCCCGTGCGGCGGCCATTGCAATTAAAAAATAATATAAGGAAAACAGTGTTGGTTGGTTGTGTGTGTGAGGAAACCTTCCAACAAGGGTTTTAAGCCATTGCGCTGCCCTTGCTTTGTATGCAGGTACATGTGGCAACAGCTTAGAGAAAATGTATGGTAAATAATAATGTTTGCTTTGGGTGGTTGAGGAAGTATGATTGCCGACAGGAAAAGTTGGGATAAATAAAAATGCCCGGGTAGCTTTGTTGCCCCTGTGTAAACAAGCTTTTAACAACGATAAAGTGTTAAGTTGCTTTAATACATTTCTATTCCCTTTTCTCCCCAACATAGTATGTACTTTAAGTACGCATTGTTTTAACGGGAAAATGACATACAGGAAATGATGCAGTTTTAAAAGCTGCAGGGCGGGCTATTTTCGGGAAGTTGTGAATAAAAAACTTACTTTCGATAAACCTGTTTTCCCTTTTCTGTCTGTTTTCCTCATTAAATTCTTGCAATACACTGTGTTCCTCACGCACAGTTTATATTACACAAATAAACAAAAAATGTACTATTTAACTTATGCCAAATATTATAAATATACAAAAATTTGACGAAAGTATCATATTTGTTGACGAAATGATGGTTTTGTTTGACGAAGGGATGGTTTTGTTTGATGAAAGCCCCTCCTGTATCCTTCAAGCCCCTCCTGTTTCCTCCCCGAGGGGGAGGGCAAAATGCTTCGTTGTTGGGGGGAGGGATGCCGGCTATGGGTATCGTGTCATTTCGACGACGGTAGGAGGAGAAATCTCAGATTATGCTTTCTCCCTGTTCCAACTGAGACCCTTCGGCAAGCTCAGGGTGACACATAATCTTGTCCACAGATTTTCACAGATTAACACGGATTTTTTTGAGTCTTTGCGGTTATTATGGTTTTTAACGCTGTCAGGTTGAAATAACGCTGACAGGTTACGCTTCGTTTTTGCGGGGGTCTGGTGATGTTTATACAGGTAAAAAGCCCAAAGGGCTTAAAGCAACAGCACAGCTTTCCCTACTTTCGTGAGGGCAAAGCCCTGTGAAAATAAGGATGTTGATTTATACACAAAGTTTTTTCAGTTTTTTATCAAAAGAAAAGATTGTTGCATTTGTTTGATGATTGTATGCAATCAGTATTGAATCTACAAAGTCTATATTATGCTCGTCGAAGATTTCAATAGCATTAATAAAGATGTCTTTATTGTAGGTTTGTATGTTGGGGTAGTTGATTAATATTTTTAATGCATGTTGAATGTTTGACCGTGGTATGTTGTAAACTTTTTCTAATACATATACTACTTCAGCTAGTACTTCAAAAGGGATGTGGATAAGGTTTTCCTCAATAATATTAATGGCTTCTTTTGAGAAAAGTTCGTGGTCATTTAATAAATAACGTAAAATGATATTTGCATCAGCTATTTTCATGTTTCTCTTTTGCAGTAATTGCCCATGCTTGATTTTCAATGGATTGTTTTGAACTGTTTCTGAAATCAGATAAAATGCCCTTTGCACTTATGTTTTTTTGCTTTTTTTCACTGGTTTCAGAAATGGTTATTTCAACTTTTTTTCCAATAAAATCTTTTAACTCCGAAATTCGAAGTTGTGGTGATGATATTTTCCGATGTATTTTTATAGTGTTCATGTTGTTGAATACTAAATGCTTTTGTGAATAATACGAAGTTAATATTTTTTGAGTAAAAATGAATCTTGTGTTTTGATTTTCTTGTTATACTGCAAACATTAGTTGTTATTTGAGTTTTACCCCTGTCAGAGTTTTTGGAACTCTGACAGGGGTGTTTCATTGTAGGGGGGTGTTGCCGGCTATGGGTATCGTGTCATTTCGATCCCGATTTTTTCATCGGGAGAGAAATCTCAGATGGAACCTATGTGGATTTTGGAAAAATGGGATAATTGAAGACCGATATGGTGTATTCGGAGCGATTCAATTGCCCCGGCGGTTGCTGAGCTAGTCGAAGCATAGCCCGGGGGAGAGATAATGTGGCTGTTTGTTTTAGGGCTTTAGCCAAATGTTTTTTTCTCTCCATAATCCGTCGGCTAAAGCCAGACGGCAATTTATATGCTGCGGATAAGTTTTCATCTGGGATTATATCATCTGCAAAACTTCGATGAATGGAAAATTTCCATAAAAGTTAATGGGGCTAAAGGTTCTCAGCCCTCTGAGAATCGTGTCATTTCGACGACGGTAGGAGGAGAAATCTCAGTTGATGCTTTCTCACTGTTCCATCTGAGACCCTTCGGCAAGCTCAGGGTGACACGTAATCAAGGTCAAGAGTGCCCCAACATTGTCGTTATCTCCCTGTCGTGTCATTTCGATCCCGATTTTTTCATCGGGAGAGAAATCTTACCAGAAAAAGCAATATTTTCCACAGATTCACACGAATTATCACGGATGGTTTATTTGTTATATGTTTCGATAAAAAGGAATAGTCTCAATAAGGGCAAATGAGCAGCATCGGAGTTACGGATATGAATTGCCGTCAGTTTCAACTGACGGAAAGATGATTTTTAATCGCATACTCAATTGAAATTTTAAATTACAAATCTCAAGATTGCATCCAAATATTTTGCAATTTTAAAAGCCCCTCCTAATCCTCCCCGCGGGGATAGACAAAAACGCTTCGTTGTTGGTTTTTTAGGTTTTTTAAGGATTGTTTAATTAGTCAGTTCTTGGGGGGCTTTATTCCTCCTTCAGGGTTAGGGGCTTTTCATTACTAGTAATCCGTCGGCTAAAGCCAGACGGCAATTTATATGCTGTGGATAAGTTTTCAAATGGCTTTATATCGTCTGCTAAACTTCGATGAAATAAGATATTTTTAATAAAAGAATATGTACAAATGGTTTTTATAACACCAGAGCGTGCGAGAGGGCACATAGGGTAATTTTAATAACTTTGTAATCATATTTCATGTACCGGTATTATTGTGCGCTAAAAAATAATATTTTTGTAAAAATACCATTTGAGAATTAAACGGGTAGAAATCTAAAAACAACATTGTACTTTTCATTAAAAACATATCGACAAATTTTTAAAGCTATCAGGAGGGTATTGTTGGTGATGGCTGCTATGGTGGTGGTTGAGATTTCTTTTGGACAATGTGTAAGTAATTCTTCCGGTAATTGGAATGATCCGTCAACATGGAGTTGTGGTCGGGTGCCTCAAAGTACAGACAATGTAGAAATTCAATGGGGGCATAATATAACCTTTCCTTCCAGCCCATCACAAATAACAGTTAATAATTTAACTTTTGGTGGGACATTAAATGTAAATGGCAATTTAACGATAAATGGTTCTTTTTCTTTTTTAAGTGGTTCTACACTTAATGTTGGAGGTAGTTTATCTGTTAATGATGATGTTGCTTTGAATGGCGCATCTAATATTGGAGGTACTTTTACAACAACTGGCAATTTGACCATAGGTAATGGTGAGTCTTTGACTGTTGGAGGTGCTTTGGATGTTGAAGGACATTTAAGCAATGGAGGAACTTCTAATATAGCAGGGATTGTTGATGTATCTGGTAATTTCACTAATAGTAACGGGGTTTTCTTTAAGGCAGGAGATGATTTTACTATAGGTGGAAATGTAACAAATGGTGGTGAACTTGTTAGTGATGGTGACCTAGATATAAGTGGAACATCATCATTTGCATCAGGCACTTTAGTTGTTGTTAATGGTGATTTTATTCAAGATGGCGACATAAATTCAATGGCCAATGTTATAGTTGTAGGCGACTATATTTCGGATGGCAATACTGATCTTGATCAATGGAATGGTAGTTTATATGTTTTTGGGGACAATAATTCATGTGTAGGAGATTGTGCTCTTATAAAAGATCTTGTAGATTGGGTAAATCAAACCACCCCGCCCGGACAATCTTATGCTATAGTTGAAGCCGGTGATGTTGATTATGCCGCCCCCGGCTCATATACTTTTACTGTACCCGAGGGGGTTACATATATTACTGTTCAAGTATGGGGAGGTGGTGGCCGTGGCGGTCAAGTTAGTGGAGGTGGAGTGCAACAAGGAGGTGGTGGAGGTGGCGGAGGAGCCTATTCCCGATCTTTTTTTGAAGTAAATGAAGGAGATACATACGAGGTTTTCGTTGGAAATGGCAGTACATCTCAAGCTGAAGGTGGCGACAGTTATTTTGGAGATCCTACTATTGTTCTGGCAAAAGGTGGTAAAAGTGTAGATAACAATACAACAACAGGAGCCAGCGGGGGGCTGGCATCTGAAGGTATTGGGCAAAACAAATATAATGGAGGGGATGGAGCAAATTCTTCTGGAACATCATATGGAGGCGGAGGTGGATCATCGGCAGGCACTAATAATGATGGGACATCTGCTGTAAATAATAGTGGAGCTATTGCCCCTACAGGGGGTGGAAATGGAGGAGACG